>CAZJIN010000145.1:4684-6728 GCA_964545955.1 uncultured Sediminispirochaeta sp. | reverse complement strand
AAAAATCGTGGAACTGGCCACGACGGAACAGCTCTTTACCAACCCGTCACACCCCTATACCCAAATGCTTCTGAAGTCGATACCGTTGCCCGACCCCGAGAAGCGGATAGAGCTTGCGGCCATTGAAGGAGAGGTTCCGAGTCCGATTAATCCTCCCTCCGGATGCAGATTTCATACCCGTTGTCCCCACGCGATGGCTCGGTGCAAGGGGGAGATCCCTGAAATGGTGGAGTTGGAACCGGGACACGAGGTAGCCTGCTACCTCTATCCGTAGTACAGGAAATCTATAGAACGTGGTCTGCCCGTGACACCGTCGCGGGAGGACTCAACTTTGATATCTAAAATACCTTAGGAGGTAAGTAATTATATGAAAAAGAAAAAAACACTGAAGGTGATCGTTGCGATGGTCCTGATGATGGGACTTCTCATCGGAACTGTCTGGGCAGGAGGACAGGGAGAAGAGAGCGCCGAGAAGGAAAAAACCTTTATCATCGCGCGCAGTACCGACGCGGAAACCCTGGATGCCGGGTACGCGTGGTCCGAAGGTGAAATAGACCTTATGTTTCACCTCTATGACGGGCTCGTGAGTTTCAAAAATGATCAACTCGAAGTAGAACCCGCCCTGGCAACTTCATGGGAGATGTCCGATGACGGCCTCGTATGGACCTTTTATTTGAGAGAGGGTGTGAAATACCACGACGGATCGGACTTCAACGCAGAGGCTGTGGTCTACAGTTTTATGCGCCTCATCGATGAAGATCATGAATACTACGGCCTTGAGGGGTATTCCTATTTCGACTACCTGCTCTCGGAGGTGATCGAAGATATTAAAGCCGTCGATGACTATACCGTGGAGTTCCATCTGAAGAACAAGTTTGCCCCCTTTCTTACCTACATGGGGTATTACTCACAATTCCCCGTCAGCATGGAGGCTATCAAGAAAAATGGGGAAGAGTTCTACCGAAACCCCGTCGGTACCGGTCCTTTTGAGTTTGTGGAATGGAAGAAGGATGAGTATATCGTACTCAAGAGAAACGAAAACTACTGGGGTGAAAAACCGGAGGTAGACAAAATTATTTGGAAGGTAGTACCCGATATTTCAACCAGATTTCTCGAACTGCAATCAGGTCAGGTACACGCAATCAAGGGGCTGGCCCCGAATCAGATAAAAAAGGTGAAAGAAAGCGACGATATGGTACTGCACCAGGTTCCGGGGGCAAATATTTTTCATATGGTCTTCAACTGCACCATGCCTCCAGTGGATGACGAACGGGTGAGACAGGCTATTGCCTACGGTATCGACCTGGAGAAGCTCGTACAGGGTGTGTATGAAGGACTCGGAACTGTTGCGACTTCAAGTCTCCCCCCCACGGTCTTCGGCTACGCTGATGATATCGATCAGTATCCCTATAATCCCGCGAAGGCAAGGAAGCTGCTCAAAGAGGCCGGGTATGAAGACGGTCTCGATATCACCCTGAATACTTTCATCCATGCCCGCCCCTACGTGGCAAACCCCGTAGACTCCGCGGAGGTAATAAAGAATGACCTCGCGAAGGTCGGTATAAACGTAACTATTGAGAGTAATGAATGGGGAACCCACAAGGACATCATGAACAACTACGAACATCAGATGGGTTTTTCCGGCTGGTACGACGTGCCCTACCCGAGCAATTTCTTGAAAACCATGCTGATGGAGGGGTCCAATTCGAACTGGAAACCGGAAGAGATGGTAGAGCTTGTTCAGAAGGCGATCTCCACCTATGATCGTTCCGAACAGGAAAAATACTACAAGGAAATGCAGCGCATCGAGCACCAGGCCATGCCCACGCTCCCGATCGCCCACAATGACTACACCGCTGCCTCCCTCCCCAATGTGAAGGGTTTTGTTCTGGACGTAGTGGGGACCGTTCGTGCCCATGATGTATATTTTGAATAATAAAAATTTGTGATACTATCCGCAGGCGGAGCTTGTCGCTCCGCCTGCGCAATTTTCAAATTTGAAGGCTTACCACCTTTCAATTAGGGATTGGGTCAATTTCTTTTC
>CAZJIN010000145.1:0-4674 GCA_964545955.1 uncultured Sediminispirochaeta sp. | reverse complement strand
CCCCCCCCACAATTTCTCATTTAGAAACCCTAACAACTCCCAAATTAAGAATTGCATCATTTTCTTTGCAAAATTTTGAATATCTAAACGGTCGGAGGTATTCTGATTTTAGATAGTGCAACGCACTATCTAAAATCAGAATTGCCTGCTTCGCCTGTTTCTTTTGAAAAGGATTCCAACTATGTTTTTAATAAAAAATACCACCATCGTCGACGGTACCGGTTCCGCCCCTGAATCGGGAAAAGATATCCTCTTCGATGAAAAGGGCATCAAAGAAATAGCCCCTACCGGAAAAATAAGAGTTCCCGATCAAACCGAGGTCATTCACGGTGAAAGGAAGGCCGTCCTCCCCGGTCTTATTGATACCCATATTCACATGGACCTGCACGGTTATGCCGATACCTACGACGAAAATCGCGTAGAGGACAAACTAAGAGCCATCCGCTCCGCCCGTGAAATGAGCAACACCCTGAAAAGCGGATTCACCACTATCCGAAATGTCGGGAGTGTGAACGGAATAGATTTCGCGGTAAAATCCGCGATCGAAGAAGGCCTCATGTTAGGCCCGCGGATCCTCACCAGCGGCCGCATTATCAGCATGACCGCCAGGGGAAATGACTATTTCCTGGGACTGTATCGCGAGGCCGACGGCCCGGATGAAGTGCGCAAGGCCGCGCGGGAACAGCTCAAAGCAGGAGCGGATTTTCTAAAACTGATGGCCACCGGCGCGGTGATGAACCCCGGCGGTGTCCCCGGGGCTCCCCAACTGGATATTGATGAGATTCGGACGATAGTCGAAGAGGCGGACAAACTCGGCACCCATGTAGCCGCCCACGCCCATGGAGCGGTGGGGATCAAAAACGCGGTGAAGGCCGGTGTCCGTACCATTGAGCACGGGACCTACCTCGATGAGGAGGGGATCGAACTGATGCTCAAGAATGGTACATATCTTGTACCGACTCCCGTGGTGGGCTATCACATGCTGGCTCACAGGGACGAAGGGGTCCCTGAACACATGCTCTCGGACCATGAACATGAGGAAAAGAGCGCCGACGAGGCATTTCTGAACGCGATCAGGGCCGGAGTGAAAATCTGCTATGGAACGGATACCGGAACCAACTACAATTACCACGGGCTGAACGCGCTGCAACTCACCCATTTCGTGAGGGACGGCATTTATACGCCGATCGAGGCGATTCACTGCGCGACTCTCGCCTCCGCCGAGGCTATTGGCTTGGACGAATCGGTCGGAAGCATCGAAACCGGAAAATACGCAGATCTTATCGTCCTAGATGAAGGTATACTGAAGGACCTACAGGGTCTTGAAAACGCCGTTCAAATGGTTTTCCTGAACGGAGAAAGGGTCAAAGGGTAAACTCTATGCGGACAAAAACGAATTTTCCCCGGGAAATACGCGAAATAGAACACATCAACATTCCCCTCTCCGACGGCACCCGTCTGGCCGCGCGTATCTGGCTCCCCCTTGACGCGGAAGACCGTCCGGTCCCGGCGATCCTGGAATACATCCCCTACCGAAAACGTGAAAATACCGCCGCCCGGGACGTGCGTCATCACCCCTACATTGCCGGTCACGGATACGCCTGCTGCAGGGTCGACCTCCGTGGCTCAGGTGAATCCGAAGGTGTTCTGGAGGACGAATACCTTCAGCAGGAACTCGATGACGGAATCGAGGTGATACAATGGCTTGCGTCACAGAGATGGTGCAACGGGAATGTGGGAATGATAGGTATCTCCTGGGGAGGCTTCAACGGTCTGCAGATCGCCGCCTTGCAACCCCCCGCGCTGAAGGCGGTCGTCACAATCTGTTCCACCGACGACCGATATGCCGACGATATCCATTATATGGGGGGATGCCTCCTCGGGGACAATCTCTCCTGGGCCTCGGTTATGTTCGATCACAATACCCATCCCCCTGATCCACTCCTGGTGGGGGACAAGTGGAGAAGCATGTGGATGCAGCGACTCGAGGGGAGCGGACTGTGGCTTGAAAAATGGCTTCGTCACCAGAGGCGCGATGCTTACTGGAAACACGGTTCGGTGTGCGAGAACTATCAGAGCATACAGTGTCCGATCCTCGCCGTGAGCGGCTGGGCCGACGGCTATACAAACACGGTCTTCCGACTGCTGGAAAACCTCGAGGTCCCCACAAAGGGCCTTGTCGGCCCATGGAGCCACAAGTACCCCCATGAAGGCAGGCCGGGACCCGCTATCGGCTTTCTTCAGGAAACTCTTCATTGGTGGGACCGGTGGCTGAAGGGAATTGAGAACGGCGTCGAATCGGGCCCCGCCCTGAAGGCGTATATGCAGGAGAGTGTTCCCCCGGCATCATCCTATGAGTTTCGCCCCGGAAGATGGGTTGCCGAGGACCATTGGCCCTCCCGAAATATCAGCCCCCTGTATTTCTCCATTCGGAAAGGTGTTCTAGTCGAAAAGGACAAAATCGAAAAAAATTCGGAATCCTCGGAACCACTAACCTTCACTTCCCCCCTCAGCGTGGGACTTCACGGCGGCAAGTGGTGCAGTTATCTCTCCCCTCCCGACCTCCCCACGGATCAGCGCGCCGACGACGGCGGATCTCTCACCTTCGAAACCGAACCCCTCAAGGAAACAATCGAGATTCTGGGCCGACCTGTCCTGCATGCCCGTATCTCCTCCGACCGACCGGTGGCGATGCTCGCGGTGAGGTTGTCCGACCTTCGCCCCGACGGGAGCATCGGAAGGGTTAGCTACGGGCTTCTCAACCTGACCCATCATTCAGACCACGAACATCCCGAAGCCCTTGTGCCCGGTGAGATATACCATGTTACCATACCCCTCAACCACATCGCACAACAGTTCTCCCCCGGTCACCGCATACGATTGGCACTGTCCTCGAGCTACTGGCCCCTTGCGTGGCCTTCGCCTCAGCCCGTGCGGCTCACCCTGTATCCGGCCAAAACCGTGCTTGAACTGCCGAAGCGTCCACGGCGTCAGGATGAACCGACCGTCGAGTTTGAGCCGGCGGAGGGCGCGGCCCCTCTCGATTTTACCAACGTGGAGGAAGGCATCTCGGAATGGAAGGTTGAACAGGACCTCGTACATGACCTTACGGAAGTGAAAATAGTCAACGACGGGGGAATGGTCCGGCACAACGCCATCGATATGGAAGTCGGTTTTCGTTCGGAGGAGACCTACAGCCACAGGGGAAACGACTACGACTCGGTGAAAGCCCGGACTAAATGGACGAGAACTTTTCGCCGCGAAGGATGGGAAGTGTACACCGAAACCGTAAGCGAACTCCGTTCAGATGCCGGGAATTTTTTTATCAAAGCTATCCTCCGGGCGAAAGAGAACGGAAGGGAAGTCTTTAGCCAAAGCTGGGAACACAAGATCCCGAGAGATCTGGTTTAAAAAATAATGAAATTATTCTTCTCCGGGCGAAAACCCTTTCCCTGAAACCACTGTGGTTATATAATGGGCAGGATGAACAAGTATGAGTATATCGTAAACAATTCCAGGGATTTCATTACCCTGATCGATCGCGCTTATACCTATGAAATTGTGAACGATACCTACTGTGAACAAATCGAAAAACAACGAGAGGAAATTCTCGGGTCTACCGTGGAGGAGGTCTGGGGGGGCGAACGTTTCCAGGGGGCCATAAAAAAAAACCTGGATCGCTGCTTTGCCGGTGAAACAATCCACTTTATCGAACAGTTTTCCTTCGGGTCCTTCTCAAAATACATGCATGTCTCCTACTATCCCTACTTCGAAGACGGACACATCACCCACGCCCTGGTATTCTCCCACGATATCACCCATATAGGTGAGCTCGAGAACAAGCTCAACCATTACGAATACCGCGACCCCGTTACCGGTCTTTTTAATCGTCGTTCCCTGAATGTGATCCTCGACCGTGAGATAGAACGGGCCGGCAGGTCCCACAACCAGCAACTCCAGGTCCTGTTATGTATAGATCTCATAAGGATGGAAAAAATAGTCCAGGTACACGGCCAGGAAATCGGCGATCTCCTCCTGGAAAATACCGGTCTCCGTATCAAAGCTCAGTTACGGAACAGTGATTACGTGTTTCGCTTTGATGGAAACCGCTTTGCCGCCCTTTTGCCTAATGTGGAAAACAAGCTTGACGCCGGTACGGTCGCACAAAAAATTCATGATGCCGTCACCACGCCTTATAACTTTCGGGGGGGCGATACCAGTATCTCCTGCAGCATTGGCGCCGCCCTCTTTCCGGATGATGGAGACAGCAAGGATACCCTCATTCAAAACGCGATTTCCACCATGATTGAAGCGGGCAAAACCGAGACGGAATTCCTCCTGTTCAATCCCGATATGCACAAAAAGGCCGTTGAAAGGATTTATATCGAGGGTTCGGCTTACCAGGGTTTAAAATCCGATCAATTCCATATTTACTACCAGCCCATCGTCAACACCACCGATCATCGTATACTCGGAGCAGAAGCACTCCTGAGATGGGACCATCCTGAACTCGGCTCAATCTCACCTATGGTTTTTATACCCATTGCCGAACAGTCAAAACTCATCCTCACCATCGGGAAATGGGTGCTCTTTCATGTGTGTAAAAACCTTGCCGAGTGGAGTGAAAAATACGGGATCTTCGTCTCAATCAACATCTCCGCCCGGGAGTTCTCT
>CAZJIN010000144.1:0-6735 GCA_964545955.1 uncultured Sediminispirochaeta sp. | reverse complement strand
AGAGAGTCGGCGACGGTTCCTGTGATACTCTCAATGATCGTTCTTCCGTTGTAGGATATTTGAAAGGTCGCGTTTCCTGCCACGTCAACAATCAGCACCGCGGTATACCATGCCGATTCGGCACCGCTGATCACATCGGCATACACGGTATCCCGGGTTACCGGTGTTTCCCCGTCATAGATATTCATATGGTCGATTGAAGTATCATTCATTTTCGGTTTGAATCCGATGCCGACTACTTTCTGTCCCCCAAAAACAAGATAAAAATCAATCATTGCCCTGTCTTCATGGTCCATGTCGTAGTGAAATGTATCGGGATACCGAAAATCGAAGGATACTATTGTCGTTCCCACGGCGGTGTTCATACTGAATTCGGGACCGTAGAGCTCAAAAGTACCGCCGGTGCCTCTGATATCGGGATTGAGGGTGACATAGCCCCCTTCAACGACGAAGGCCTGTTCCATAACACCATCTCCGTCGGAATCCAAGGTGGAACCGGAGTACCCATAGTCGATCAGGGCGGAATCGGCATCTCCATCAAAAGCGGTCTCCGCGATTTCACCCGTGGATTCATTTACCGTATTGTAGATACCTCCATCGGTATTTTCATTCTCTACCCCTTCGACAGGATCATCCATAAAAATAGAACTGCATCCACCTAATACTATCAGGGCGATAAGTATAAGCATCGTTTTTTTCATTTTGCCCTCCTTTGACATGGATCTATACATAGATAGCAATAATCGTGCCAGGTAAAACGGTTTTTTCAATAGAACAAGTATTTATATATGTTTATAATGTATATAGTTAGTTACCCCTTAAAAAAATAATAATGAGGCTTATTATTTCTTAAAAAATAATAGACCTGTGGGGCGAGGACATCGCCCGGCAGGTCGAATTATGTAGTAGCTTATACGGTAACCTTTGGGTCGCGGAGAGTAGCCGATAAATTCCCCGGTCAGTACTTTTTTTCCCGCGAATGGGTAGATGTCCTCTCATGGTTTCAATAATTATCAGCTTTGGTAATTTTTTTTTATAATGTGAGGTAAGTTATTAAACCCTTTCGTATCCGCCTATAAGGTCGCGGTAGAAATAGAAGCTATCCTTTGGAATACGGCGTTGATTCACATAATCACAATAGATGATTCCGAATCGTTTTTCGTAACCGTGGGCCCATTCAAAATTGTCGATCAGGCTCCAGAGAAAATACCCCTTGAGCGGGACACCTGCTTCGACGGCCCTTCGGGCCGCGCCGATGTAGGCCCTCAGGAAATCAATACGCTTCGGATCGTGACAACGCGTACCGTCGGCACTCAATCCATCGTCGAAGGCAGCTCCATTTTCAGTGATATAGAGGGGGAGGTCCCCTGTTTCAGAAGCTATGCTGATGAGATGGCGATACAGGCCTTCCGGGGTGATCGGCCAGTTCATTTCCGTTTTGTCCTGGTACTGGGGAACATGGGTAAACTGCTCAGGATGGGAGGGATCAAAGGCCACAGCCATTTCCCAATAGTAATTAATACCGAGGAAATCGATACCTGTTGCTATCAGATCCAGGTCTCCCTCCACTACCGGTATTTTGAGTTCCGGGTAGGAATCGAGATACCTCGATGGATATCCTTTTCCCAGCAGTGGATGAAGAAACATCCGTGTAGGAAGGTCGGCGGCTCGGTCGGCGGCAAGCAGGTCCTGGGGGTCCCCTGTTGCGGCACGCGGGGTCTGCATATTCAGGGTGATCCCGATCTCTCCCGTATAGTGTCCTTCCCGGAAGGTACGAACCGCCTTTCCATGGGCAAGAAGCAGGTGATGCAAAGCGGCCAGGGCTTTCTGGTGATCATGTTTTCCCGGAGCGTGTTCTCCATCGAGATAGCCGAGGATAGAACTACAGAAAGGTTCATTCAGGGTAATCCATCGCCGCACCTCCGGAAAAAGGGAAAAACAATGCCCGGCATATTCCTCAAACCTGTCGGCAGTCTCCCTGGACGGCCAGCCTCCCCTCTCTTCAAGCCTCCGGGGCAGGTCCCAGTGATAGAGGGTGACCACCGGCTCGATACCGTTTTTTAGTAGTTCAACGATCAGTCTACGGTAATAATCCACCCCTTCATCATTTATTCGACCGTCTTCGCCGGGAATAATTCGGGACCAGGAAATACTGAATCGGTAGGCATGTACACCGAGCTTTTTCATGAGGGCGATATCAGTCTCATAAAGGTGGTACTGATCGCATGCATTATCACCTGTGTGTCCATGAGCAGTTTTTCCCGGGGTGTGTGAAAAGACATCCCAGATTGAAGGATTCCTCCCTCCTTCGTTGACAGCTCCTTCCACTTGATAACTCGCTGTGGCGACTCCCCAGAGGAAGTTTTCTGGGAAAAAATCCATCCTTGACACGCTTTTCATAGTCATTTTCCTTTTGATTTATTATCTTATTCTCTATTAAAATAATAGCGAAATAAACAAACAGTGAAAAGGACGATGTATGAAAAAAACAATTCTTCTGTGTATCACGATCCTCATGCTTGTCGGCCCCGCGGTCTTCTCATTCGAAGAGGTCGATTCTATCGAGCTCACGCAGGTATATGGTCGTGAAATCGGGGAGATTAACATAGTCGGCAATACCCGCACAAAGGAAAAAACAATTCTGAGATTGTCCCAGATTGAAGAGGGCATGGATTTCACCGATTCCACGACCGAAATGATTGAACGTAAGCTCAAAAAGAGTGGACTCTTTGCGGAACAGACAGTCCGGGTCGGTACACTTCCCGACGGTTCCGTCAGCGTAGCTATAGAGGTTGAAGAAAAATGGTCGCTCATCCCCCTGCCTGTTTTTTTCACTGACGGAGAGAGCCTGATGGGGGGATTTGTGGTGATCGAGACGAACCTTGCGGGTACGGCGAAGCAGGTCATCAGCGGTGTGATGGGCGGCACCGATGGGCTTTCCGGCTTCGCTGTATATGTGGACCCCGCTCTGTTCCAGAGTCCCTGGGGTTTGTCGGTGAGTGCCTCGGCGGGCGTGGAAGAGCAGGAAGTCGACAGACCCGACGGATCTCTTGCCTACCTCATAGACGGAGAAAAAGTAGGAGCTTCTTTCGGTATCGGTTACAATTTTTACAACAACCTCCAGTTGGAAGGTAAGATCCGGGCCGATGAGTATTTTGTTGAATCCGACGGGGGAATAGACCTCTCGTCGGAAAAAACCTCGGAACAGCAAGTTGGAATCCGGGGCCGGTATGACGCCACTATCCCCTACGGATCACTGCTCAAGGGTCCCCTTGCCGCCTTCGAGACGGCCTATCTTTTTCAAACCGAAAGCTTCACCCTCAAGGGGTCATTTGAAATGAACATCCCCACCTTCAAGGGGCAGAGAGGACGAATTCTTGTCAAGGGCGGCTATGGTGAAAAGCCCTTCTACCAGGAGGATTCGGTCTCCGGTCTCGACGGATTCAGGACCCTCCCCTTCGGGAAAACCTTCGCCGACGATTATTGGAGCGTTTCGGCGGGGTACGACATCCCCGTGCTTCAGCAGAATTGGGGTGCCCTTGCGCTCACCGCGTTTTATGAACGGGGGTGGTATGCATCAAGCCTTTCCGGAGATTATGATTTCCATGGCCCCGGTGGAGGGTTTCGAGTTTATCTGAAAAGAATAGCCGTTCCCGCCCTCGGTCTGGACATAGCATACAACCTCGATACTGATCAGACGGTCTTCAGTGTGGCGGTTGGAATGAGAATGTAGCCTCGACTCAATCGGCGGAATCTCCGGAATCTCCGGAATGCTGGGATTGCCCGCGGCCCAGACGAAACATGCGCTTCTCCTCTCCACGGAGGAGACGACCGATATTTTTCCGATGGGTAAAAATGATCAGCAGGGCTATCGGGACCGAAACCGACAGGAGAAAGGGAGATACCTCCGATACCCCCGACCTGTCGAGGAGGAACAGCAGCACGGGAAAACTGATTGCCGCGCTGATCGAACCGACGGAAACAATTCCCGAAAGAAGGACCACGATGGCAAATACAAGCAAGGTGGCCGCGAACCCGAAGGGATACAGCGACAGAATCATGCCGGCGGCGGTGGCAACCCCTTTTCCCCCTCGAAATGAGGAGAACACCGTCCATATATGTCCGATCACCGCGGCAATACCGGCGTAGAGGGACAGGGCATCCCCCGGAAGCAGGGCCTTTTGCATTCCGTCAAAAAAGGGAAGGCGCGCTATCAGCAGAACGGGTACCGCGCCTTTTGCGATATCAACCAGGATGACCGCAATTCCGGCAAGCCAGCCGAAGACCCGAACCGTGTTGGTCCCCCCGGCGTTCCCGGAGCCATACTCCCGAATATCCTTGTGAAAAAATATTTTCCCGACAAGAATGCTTGTGGGGAAAGATCCCATAAGGTAGCTCAGAAGACCAATTAATATAAGATGGAGTATCGCCATCAATTCCTCTAACCCGCCACATCCATGGAGGGTTCGAAATAGGCCACCGCGACGGTCCCAAAGCCGGTGTGGGTCGCCAGGGCGGGAGAGGCATCAAGTATAAATATATCCCGCTCGCTTTGAAAATAATAACCTATCCGATCTTTGAACCATTCCGCGGTTTCAAGACTGTCCACATGGGCTATTGCAAAATCTGTAGTTGTTCCTTCGCCCAGCCGTGATCTGAGTATCTGTACGATCTTCTTCCTGCCCGTTTCTACCCCTCGGACCATGGCCGCCTTCACAATCCGTCCCTGGGAGTCAATAGTGAGGAGGGGACGAAGTTTTAGAAGCTGGGCGATCAAACCTCTGGTTCTGCTCAGCCTTCCGCTGCGTATAAGTGCCTCCAGTGAAGGAATGGTGATCAAAATACGGACCCGCTCAATGAGACGGTTCATCATTGCGATGATCTCTTCGTAGGGGGTTTCCTTTTCAATCTCCTCAGCCACCCTGCGGGCTATCAATCCCGCGCCGATAGTCACGGAGCGGGAATCGAATATGTGTACGGAATCCCTATTTTTCACCTGTTCCAGGGCGCTTCGAGCCGATTCGATGGTACCGCTCAGAGCTCCGGCGAGACCGAGGTAGACCACATTGCGGTAGTGTCCCGTGAGAAAGGAGAAAACCTTTTCAAAATCCCTGGGTGCCGGCTGGGATGTGGTGGCGGGACGGTCAGTCATGGTCCGGAGCAAGTCATAGTAGTGTTCCGGTGTGAGGGCGATCTTATCGATATAACTCTTCTCACCAAAGAGAACCTTCACGGGAACCATATGAACGTAGTCCCTCTCGAGGATGTCCGCGGGAATATCGCAGGCTGAGTCAAGGACAAGAGCGGTTTCTGAGTGGGGAGTGTGGGCGACCGCGTACTGCTTGTGCATATCGTCGGCCTTCTGGTCGGAGAGGACACCGTATTCTTCAACGATTCGGAAAACCTCTTCGGGATCGTCGGTGTGGATGTGTATTTTTGTTCTCGACGGCGAACCCGCCACAATCAGAGAATCACCAAGCGACGCGAGGTGAAGACGGAGTTCCGTGTGGTTTATTTCACACCCTTCAACGAGGCATTCGGTACAGTAGCGAAAGTTGATCTCTTCGTTCATTTCGGTAAGAAGAGGTTCTTCACCGATATCGATATCTGAGATATCCTCTACTTCGCGAATTTTTCCCCTTTCAATGAAGGAAACAATTCCCTCGATGAGATGTACCAGGCCGAGGGCTCCCGCATCGACAACCTTAGCCTTTCTGAGGCTCGGTAGTCTTTTGCGGGTTTCCCTTAAAGATTCCTTCGCGGAGGTGAGAGAATCTGAAAAAAGGGTGGCAAAATCCCCCGTTACCCTACTCACATCGACCATTTTTTCAGACCACTCCTTCAAGACAGTGAGAATGGTGCCTTCGACCGGTTCGGATATCGCGTTGTAGGTATGATCGACGGCCCGTCGCACAATGCGGCTGAAGGTGCGTGTGTTTATCCTGGTACGGCCTTCGATCCCCTCGGCCACTCCGTAAAAAAACTGTGACAGAATAGTACCGCTGTTGCCCCTCGCCCCGGTCAGGGCTGAATCTGCAGCGATTTTGCTTACCACGGATATATTTCGTTCGGAACTTCCGATAATCCCGCTTATCATAGCCTTCATGGTACCGGACATGTTGGTACCGGTATCGCTATCGGCAACGGGAAATACATTTATGGTATTGAGTTGGTCCCGGTATTTGTGAACCCTTCTACCCCCGGCAATAAGAGCCCTTTTCAATCGAACACCGTCGAGATATTTGATCTGCATAAGCCGTGCCCCCGTGGATAGAGCTGTAGAAAAAGATTCTTCTATTCACAGGGTATCCTGAGATGTATCGGGTGTCAACTCAGATATTTGGGTGTGCCGCTCGCGGTGTTTTATGAAATGGCGGTTTAGATACGCTTTCACGTTGAGATTAATTACATTTTTTTCTTTAAAAACAGTTAGCTATTCTGATTCTAACGATTAAAACGTTTTGTATTGACGTTTCAAAAAAATCTGATTTTTGAATGTGCCTGTGGGAGCGAAAAATCGGGCTGGCCGGATTTGAACCGGCGACATCTTGATCCCGAACCAAGCGCGCTAGCCCCTGCGCTACAGCCCGAATTGGAATCTAAAAATGTGTTCCTCCGAGCGGTCATAAGGTGAAAAACAAGTAAAGACTGACCGACCGCACGGCTGAACAACAATTCCTCGGGAGCGACGGGGATCGAACCCGCGATCTCCGGCTTGACAGGCCGGCGCGATAA
>CAZJIN010000143.1:0-6773 GCA_964545955.1 uncultured Sediminispirochaeta sp. | reverse complement strand
CACTACCAGTGGTACCGGGAGTGAAGTGACCCTGGTCGCGGTGATAGAGGACCACGGGAAGGGGCAAAAACTTCCCTACACCAGCATTTTTCTTCAGCCCGATATTGCCGTGCTCGATCCCATAATGACCGCTTCCCTTCCCCCCTTTCTCACCGCGGCGACGGGAATGGACGCGCTCACCCACGCGATGGAAGCATATTACTGTCTGGGTCACAACCCGGTGGCCGATGAGCACGCGTTGGAGGCGGTCCGCCTGATCGGTCGGTATCTCCTCAAGGTCGTTGAAAACCCCGCTGACCCGGAGGGACGTCTTGCCCTGGCGAAGGCAAGCAACTACGCGGGACTCGCCTTCTCTAACTCAATGGTAGGAATGGTACACATGCTGGGCCATTCGGTTGGGGCGGTCTGTGGGGTACACCACGGGGTATGTATGTCTATATTGCTGCCCTACGGCCTCGAATACAATATGAACAGGATAGCTTCGGAGCTTGGTCCGCTGATGACGGCGCTGACCGGTGAGGAAAGGGAACACCCCGGGGCTTCCCTGGTCGCGGAGGTGAGAAGGCTGAACGAAGATCTCCACGCGTTGACGGAGGGACGGCATCCTCGGTTTTTTTCAGAGGTGAAGGACGGAACCGGGAAACCGATGGTGGACGAAAAAGATCTGACCAAAGTTGCCGAAACGGCCATGGGGGACGCCTCGGTTCTTTACAACCCCGAGGAGCTTGATTTTGATGATGCCCTGGGGGTGCTCAAAGCGGCATTCGGGGGAGATTCCCTGGGGGAAAAGGCCTTCCCAGTTTGGAAAAACTGAGCTCTTCAGCTATACTTGGATTGAATGAACATGAATTCCGGCATTTGGCGAACTAAAACATTGGTCTTTCTTCTCCTTTTTTCGTTCCTTCTCTGTTCGGGACTCGTACCTCTACGGGGCGCCGAAGATTTAAACAGGCTTCTGGAGGAAGGGGATATCCCGAAACGGATATTGGTCCTCTTCGATACCTCCTACAGTATGGGGGTCCGATTCCCCGGAAGTGGGGCTTCTTACAGAGACGAGGGGATCTCCTCATTTGAAGATTTTATTCGGGAAATGAAAGGAGATCCCTACGAATGGGCGCTGGCCATGTTTTCAAAACGGGGGAGTTTTGATCTTCAGGAGGACTTTGGAGCCTCTTCCGATGAGATACTGCAACGGGTTCGCGACACCGAGTCCTGGGATGCAACCGATATATCGGGATCAGTTGAAGAGGCGGTGGACTACCTCTCCGGGAACGGCGGCGGAGTACTTCTCCTTATTTCTGACCTCCTGGAGACGGAGGGGGAGCTTTTTAGCCTTCCCCATCTTAATAATATGGGCGAAAAGGGAGTAGTAGTTCTCGTGACGCCCTCCCCCCTCTCGCCGAACCTGGTATTTCACGATCAGCTTGATCGATGGGTGGGAGGACAGGAAAACCTGTTCTTCTATGACGGAAAACTTTTGGAGGGGAACGGGCCGCCGAAGCCGAATCCCCTGAAAACGGATTCACCGAAACCGGATCCCCTGAAACCGGATCCACCGGAGGTGGACTCGTTAGAGGTGGAATCGACGGAAACGACATCTCCTGAGACTGCGGACACCGGCGGCACCGTGTACTCACGAAGCACCCGGGAGAGGAAGGGGCTTTCTCTCTCCTTTTTTCGGCTCCGGCGGCAGGCGGTGGAGCCCTTTGTGGGTATAGTGGTTTTATTCATACTTATTCTGTGCGTGTTCATGTCGACTGTCTCCTTTCGAATGGTGTTTCGGAGAAACCAGGACCTTGCACCGAGTTTCAGGCATAGGCTTCACTATTTTCGTGCCTATAAAAAAGAGATCCTGGAAGAAAGGATTCTGAAGTTTCCCCTGAATGAAAACAACACGGTGTTCCTTCTCCCTGAAGACAACCGGTGCGAAATATTCCTGGAGAGCGATAAAATCTTTCTGAAGTGTGAAAAATCCGTTATGGTGGACGGTGTTGGAGGGCGATCAAAGCGGATCAAGAATGGTAGTATCCTGCGGGCGGGGAGCCATCGCTTTTTTATAGGAAAACTGGAAACTGAAGAGATAGTTCCGAAACCGGAAAAACTGCCCCTGAAGCACGAATACGGCTACCTGGTCTTCCTGCTCGCCTCGGCGATTTCTATGTTTCTTTTTACCCTGGGATCGATCGCGATTCCCCCAGATGCAGAAATAACGCGGGCCTCGAAGTGGGTCCCGGTGGAGGTCTCTCCACCGGAGGCTATTCGCCCGTATCGAGAGAAGAATCGAGAGAAGCCCGAAGCCTTCGAGCCGGAGATCTCCATTGCCGTAACGGAAAAGAGGGGACCGAAGACCGCTCCCGCCGTGATAAACCTGGACAAAGGCGGCACCTCTGAAGAATGGAAAAGCCTGCCGGAACGGGGAAGTATAGACGTGCTTTTTCTACACGCCCACCCGGATGATGAGGCGATTGATTTTGGGGGCCTGCTGGCGAAGCTTTCTCAAAGGGGAAAAAGGACCGGGGTGGTGTTGTTTACCGATGGTGAGTCGGGACTCTCCCGAGGGCCGTATCGCAATCAGACGCTGTCCCCTCCGGTTTTTTCCTCAATCAGGGTTGAAGAAGCCACGGCCTCTATGACCGAGCTCGGCTGTGATCTGTATGTACGCCTGGGCTACAGAAATCACCCCTATTCGAGGGCGTCCCATGTGATGAGCCTTCCCCAGGTCTATCGGGCATGGGGAGGAAAACCCGAAGTCCTGGAGAGAACCCTCGGCTTGATTGAGAGAATCGCGCCGAAGGTGGTGGTCAGTATCGACGGCCATTCTCGTACGTTGATCCACTTCGAGCATGAGGCGGTGGGAAATATTGTGACCGAGGCACTGGAAGAGCTTGAGCGGAGGGGGACTTCCACGATAGAGGGCTATCTCTTGGCGATCAACCCCCTTCACAGTCGGGAGTATCCGGAAGCCGTTTCGATCCCGGTAATAGAATCTGTGGAGCCTGAGGTAGAATCCCCACGGTCGCTACAGTCGGAGGCCCTGAAGCAACACGCCAGTCAGATTGATGCCGGTGTGATTGCCATCGAGTATATGCCCTTTTTTCCCGATAAACGGGTAAAGAGGGTGTTCTGGAACCTGGAAGAAGAGATTGAGGAGTATTTTTAGATGCGAGGGGCCCTTTGTAGACTATTGATGATTCCTTCTCTGCTGATTCTTCTGGCGCTGACGGGGTGTATGCACCTGGGTGTTGGCGAAAAGTCTCAGGAGTTCCCAGCGACAGCGACATCCTCTGTGCAGGGAGATAAAAAATCGGAACTAGAGAATCGAAGGGTATATATCGCGACGGAAGCCTTGATTGCCGGCCATCCTTCGGAGGAAGAGATGGTTTTCAGCTATCGTCTGACCCCCTGGTATGAAGGGCGGCGTGCTGCATGCTCTCTTACGTTTGACGACGGCACCGTCGATCAATATCAGGTGGCCTTTCCACTGCTACGGGAAAGGGATATGAGGGGTTCCTTCTACATTCTCACCGGCTTCAGGGACCTGGGGGTCTGGAAGGACGGAATGATCAAAAGAAGGCTGTTCTCCTGGGAAGCCGCGCGTAAGATAGCCGCCGCGGGTAATGAGATCGGCAGCCACGGAGTTACCCATCGGGACCTGCGGGCAATCTACCGCACCGGCCGTGGGGAAGACGTGATCCGGGAGTTGAGACTTTCAGCGGGGCATATTATAAACCGAATCGAACAGGAACACCTGCCTCCGGGGGGAGCCCTCACCTTTGCCTGGCCTTTCTGGAGATCGACTCCCGAACTGGCTGAGATCGCCTCCTCCTACTATCTGGGAGCGAGGGCCGGCTGCGGTACCTTTGTCGGGTATTTCGGATGTACAGGCGGATATCCCCCCGGATTTGAATCGGATAACTACAATATCAACTCCTACGGAGTACGGAGCCGGGATTCACTGCAGGATATATCAGCATTTTTGGAGAGCAGTCTCGCTTCGGGCAGGTGGGCTGTCCTTGGTTTTCACGGTTTTGATAATGGCCACAATGGCGGAGGGGCGGGGTGGGATCCAGTTGGAGAGGAGACTTTCAGGGAAATCCTTTCCCTGGTAGGTGCTTCGGATTTCTGGACGGCTCCGGTGGGAGAGGTCCTGCGTTATATCGAAGAACGACGTCGCGCCGCAGTGTATATTCGAAGGGCGAGTGAGTATGGAATCGTACTCAGCTGTGAGGATGGTCTCAATGATAGTGTGTACAGTATGCCCATCACGGTTGATGTGAAGATCGGGGTCGGCGGGATAGTACGGAGTATATTAACCGAGGTTGATGGGGAAATGACTTTTACCGGCCTAGGGGATGGATGGTACCGGCTTGAGATGGTCCCTGACGGTAGAAGCTACATCCTTCTGACAGACAATTCTGTCCGCGGTGCGCCCCGCCTATCAAAAACTCGGCCTGTCAAATAACCCGCCTGCCCAAAAGCTCGTAGAGACGCGCTTGTTTTCTCCCGCAACGGGGGTTACATTTAGAAGAGAGTATATATGGTAGATACTGATACGGCAGGTGAGCGCGTGACAAAACGGATATTTCTTTTTTTGTTACTCCTATCGGCAATCTTGATTATTTCGGGTTGCCAGAATCCTCAAACCGCGGAATTTTCCGAGTTCATCTCGAGTGATCCTGTGGAGGAATTCAAGGTGGGTGAAGAAAGGACCTTTAATGTAGTGCAACCCCTTGATTACCAGTGGTACGAGTTGGAGAGTACTCTCCTGTCCGTGGGAACTCACTGTCTGATCTATGTTGAAAATTCGACGGAACCGGGGGAGGGCTTGGACGAAGAGGCCGTCGTGGATGCCGAACTGATAGCCGAGGAGTTCGACAGCAAGATTCACGATCAGATCACCGAAGTCTTCGGTGATCCCGAAGATGTGGATGGCAACGGCAGGACCATCCTCCTCCTGCTTGATATTGTCGACGGGTATGAGGATTCCGGTGGATACGTGGGGGGCTTCTTTGATCCGGTCCACATGTTCTCTCAGGGAACTGAGGAGAACTCCAATGAAGCGGATATGATCTTCCTGGATATTGATCCTGCCGATGCCGGGAGTCAGGATTTTTACAGTACCATAGCCCACGAATTCCAGCACATGATCAACTTTTCCCGGACCTATATGCAGGATGGTCGGGAACAGGATCTGTGGATCAATGAAGGTCTCTCCGCGGGGGCGGAGTATGTCTACAGTGGCGAGATCGATGGGCAGAGACTGTACTGGTACAATAACGATCCTATGGGTACCATTCAGTGGGGCAACAACTTCTTTGTATGGAACGGATACTGGGAAGGTGAAAACATCGATACCGTCATGGACAACTACGCTACGGTCTACCTCTTCTTCCAGTGGTTGCGCCTGCACGCCGACAACGGAACCGACATCTATGGAGATATTCTCGCTTCCGGGGACAGGGACTACCGTGCGGTAACCGAGGCTGCCGCACTCCGAATTGACGACCGATACGTCGCATGGGAGGATCTGCTTGAAAGCTGGCATCTCGCAAATATTCTCAACCTCGAGAGCGGGTATTATGGATACGGGAACCGGATCGATGTTGCCATGCCCCTCGTCACGCAATCGGACACCTTTGATTGGTTCTTGTTCGCCCCCGGTGAGGGGAGCGGTTCAACAGCTGCCGGCGAAAATACACCTCCTTCACCTCCTCCGGGGAGCGACGACAATATTCGCTACCTGGGAATAGAACCCCTCACTGCGGACACCGCGGAGATAGATCGGGACAGTCCCTATACAGGAAACCTTTCCCTCGTGTTCAACACGAATCCGGACAACTTAGGGTCTGATGAGACCGGTTTTGTCGCGAGCAGCGGGGTAGCCGAATCGTTCAGCTCCCGTACGATTGTCGTCGCTGATCCGGAGCCCGGTTCACGTCGTATGGGGATTCACTTTACCCCCGAAGGAGGACCTACCGAGATCAGCAGAAGGAAGTTCGAAAGGAACCGTGAATCGGTTCGGCCGGGGGCGCGGGGGAAGCTCGAGGAGCGCCGATGATGGTCCGTAAGCTGCTGCTCCGGGGGCCGGTACTTTTTCTTGTGGTTATCTCCGCCGTCGGTGCCTTGGGTACGGGGGAGGAAGACAGGGCTGTCCCGGGGACTGACGCGGGTCAGACAGACTACCTGCGGAGCGTGGAAGTGCGAACAAACCCCGACTGGCATGAGGTGAGAGAAGGAGAAAGGGTGGAGATCACGGGTCGATTGCGTCTCGTGGGAAGCGCTTCCTTCAACGACCTGGTACTCACGGATAATGCCGGTCGGGACTGGTACGTGGATGATTCGGAGAGAGAAAAGCTCGCATCCTATGAACAGCAGGTGGTTACCTTTCGGGCGATCGTGAAACGCAAGGAGATAGTCCTGGCCAACGGGAAAAAACTTCCGGACCGTAGAGTACTCACGAAAGTCGTTGTCAGAGTTGGCGAAACGCCCTGATTACCCTTTGGAATGCTGAAATGAAGGTCAGGGCCGCCATAATGTAGAAGAGGAAGACGAGGAAACGGGGCATCAAGAAAAAGAGGGTAAAAAAAAGTACTGTTTCAGTTCCTCCGATGAGTCCCTCGGGCATTGTCACCGAGGTGATTTCACGGGAGGATTCACGGCCGCGCCCACGGCCGCGCCCATGGCTCCGCTTTTCCAGAAGGGAAGACAGGTACATCCACGAACCGGCATTGATATAGAAGGCGGCCAGGAGCACCATGGTTGCGGTTGGCAGG
>CAZJIN010000142.1:0-6777 GCA_964545955.1 uncultured Sediminispirochaeta sp. | reverse complement strand
AAGTTGAGGAAATGGATTCAGACAAGTTGGGGAAACTTCTTCTGGCGTGGAACAACTGCCTCGTTTTAAAGACTCTAATAATTCCTTATCGTTTAAAATCTGTTCCATTTCATAGTCATCAACATAGTCAATTTCTTCAATATATTTTAATGTAGCTGTTTCAATATAGTTTGATAACGGACGATTATCTGCCTGAGCATGTTGCTTGATAATCTCATAGTTTTTATCATCCAGGCGCAATGTTACGGTTTTAGACATTACAACACCTCCGGAAACTATTGTGTTCTTATGTATTCTATTGTATTCATATTCCGGAGACCAGTCAATACACAAAACCAAACAAATACAGGGGGATCTCTCGTTTGTTCCCGTAGAGAATGTCGTCCTTGACCAGGTAGGAGTTCTCGGGTGCCCTTTGTATCTGCTTTTTGGTTTTATGCCTTCCGCCGATTTCGAATATTTTGTCGTGTACTTCAAAATCCCCTGCATCGTTGTAGTAGATTTTGTGGCCGGCGTTTTTCAGCATTTTTATATAAAAAATTTCCCTTATAGTTCCTACCTGTGCGGTATATCCGATCTCTTCGATGATGGCCGAATAGAGGTCCTGGTTATCGAGGTAGATCCGGCGGCCGGACTTGTGGCTGCCGGCCTTATTCCGGCCGAGTAACTCGATCAGGCCCGTTTCGTGCAAAATCATCAGGTAGTTCCGGATAGTTTTGTTATCCAGACCGATATTTTTTGAGATGCTGTTTATGTTCAGCTCCCCGGGAGGTATGGTCGCGAGATAAGAGAGGATTCGCTTGAAATGTGCAAGATTCTCGGTTTTTAGTTTGTAGAAGTTTGGAATATCCTCAAACACCGCCTTTTCTATTACTCTCATCAGTTTCTGATGATAGGTCGCCTTATCTTCCAGGAAAAAAGGATAATACCCACCCTTTAAATATTCCTTGAAATGGCCCTTGATTTTTTTGATCGAGGACAGCCGGTCTTCGAGCTCGCTCCTGTTTTCTAAAATCTCCTCCAGGCTCACAGCTTCCGTCTCATAGATCTCATTGAAAAACAGGTACTCGCGAAAGGACATTCCCCCCAGACGAAACAGGACACCTCGCCGGGATAGATCATAGCTGCCTTTTATCAGGTCAATGCTCGAACTGCCGGAAAAGACTATCTTGATACCAGGGTATGAATCGTAGGCGTTCTTGAGTTCCTGATTCCATCGGGGGTATTTGTGGATCTCATCAAAGAAAAAATACCTGACCCCGTAGTCCTCGTACAATTCATTTATGAATTCCAGAAGGGTATGGTTTGAAAAAAATATGTGATCAGCGGATGCATAGATACACTCATCCTTATCCCCAATCTTCTCTTTGATAAACTGCAGCAGGAGCGTGGTCTTGCCGGTCCCCCGCGGCCCTATCAATCCGGTCAGGCGGCTGTTGATATTGAAATCTTTGAAGATATACCTGTGATGCCGGTACCGGGTATCCTGCAAAAGTCTTCGATAAGTTGCAATGAAGTTCTCCAGAATTGGAATACACTCCTAAAATATAGTCTATGAATTAGAGTGTACTCTAAAATCATGCAATTGGAAAGGGCCGAAGGGGTGGAAGTACTCAAAAATATTGGCTGCCCCCAACGGCATCATAAGGTACCCCATATGCTTAAAAGCCGGAAATTAGCCGATCTCGGATCTGAATTCCTCGAACAACTGTCTCATATTAAAAACCAATGGCTTGATATTTTCCTTATTCAGCATAAAACCATACGCATGTTTAAAAAAATGTCTGAAACCCATTAACTGTTTTAGTTCTTCTGCAAGTTTTTTGGAAATAACTCCATTTTCTATGGTTTTTAGCAGCAGCTCTCAGTTGTATATCATCGATACTGCCACTCATCATTACAGTTTTTAACAACTCTACTATCTGTACCTCTTTATCAATTTGCATGAGTTCAAAATCGATTCTAAACTTCTGATCACGTTCTGATCACGCGACTCAAGCAATTCTCAGTAGGAAAAGTGTAAACACTTTCCCTACTGAGAATTACTGACGCGACTCGTTCAAATCTGCAGGTTTCCTTTATCATTCTGCTGAAGTTGTTCTCATAATCCAGACCGACCAGGTCAAAATCTCTGCTCAGCTTCATGAAGAGTTCGCCGTATACTTTGAAATATCGGTCCTCTCGCAAACCCACCGTTGCGATATCAATTTCACCCCGGGTATAATCGGCTGAACCGGATCGGGAAAACCAGATCCGGGATACTCCACAGGGCGAGTGAGGCTCGGGTAAGCTGAAAATCGGGAAGTTGATACCACCACGATAGTATCATATTGATATATAAGGGGTAAAAAAAGAGAGGCCCTCGAGCTCATGCGCCTCATCGAGTTTAAGCGCCCATTTGTGTCAGCGTGCCACCTGTCCGAGCCTGCACTATCATGTCCCTAGACTCAACTCAGTAAAACGACAGCCCAAAGAACCCGGAGCCTCGGTCGACCTTTTTGCAAAACTCGTGCTTGAATATGATTTAGAATAGGCATACGTTTTTAGCAAGAAGCAAGCATTGAGAACAAGCCTGGATCTTCCCGAAGACCTGATAAAAAAAGCAATGGAGATCACTCGAGCAAAGACCAAAAACGAACTGTTCAAGATCGCCCTGGAAAACATCATAAACCAGGAAGAAAAAAACAATATGAAGAAGTATCACGGAAAAGTCAACCTGGAAATAGACCTTGATACGTTGAGGGAAAGATAAGCGAGATACTGGTCGATACATCCGTGTAGATTGAGTTTTTCAAATCTGAAGAAAGGTATCAAAAAATTGATGAACTGATTGACCTGAACGCAATGTGCAAAAACGATCTGGTCTCCCCGGGTCTCCATAGCTTATCAGTCAAAACTCAAACAAAACCCCCGCGTTCACGGTCACATCGGAGTCCACATTGTAGGAACGGTACGCCCTCGAAGCCCTCGCGTCGATGAACCACCTCCCAAAGAACAGGGAGAAGCCCGCTTCAAGCAAGGGGCTCTCGGTATCGTGGAGCTCGGATCGGTAGAGCTCCAGCCCACCGCCGCCGTACAACGCCACTCGAAGCCGCTCAGATCCAATTCGGTCTAATTCCAGGCTGAACACATCAAAACTGAAATGAATGGGCAGTCGCAGCATACGTGACTCCCCATTCATCGCGAGGGAGGACAGAAGCCGGAGACCTGGTGAGCCGGAGCTGCCCACACCGGCGGATAGCGTTGGATAGAGCTGCTCCACCCCGAAGGGGGCGATGTCGACAACAAGTCCTGCGCTCACCGAGAATGCGGGATCCGGTAAATCCACGGCGTTCACTGAAACCAGGGCCAACAAAAGGAGAAGAATAACAGCTGTCAGTTTCTTACATTCCATAAGGTGACCGCCTAGAGAGTTGGTGCTCAATATTCAGTAAAGAAAGCCAAACAAATACAGGGGGATCTCATTTTTTGTTCCCCTAGAGAATGTCGTCCTTGACCAGGTGGGACCCGTCGAGTGCTTTTTTATCTGTTTCTTATCTTTTTGCCTCACGCTGTTTCTATATACAAACAGCTTTTCTTAGCTTACAATCATATAACACTTAAAATACGGTTTAATATGCAGACATTTGTTTTTGTTCTTGTTTTATTTGCAGCATTCACCCACGCATTATGGAATTTCTTTTCCAAGAAAATATCGGGAAATTTTACACTTTTCTGGTTTGGTCTGGCAATTGTAAATTTGCTGATTCTGCCATATACAACATATCAGTTATTTAAGTCAGGATTTGTAACTGAGGCAATCCCGTTTATCCTCATTTCCATAATTGCCCACAGTTTATACTATTACACACTGCTTTACTCATATAAAAAAGGAGATATATCAACTGCTTATCCTATAGCCAGAGGGATCGGTGTTGCAGGGACAGCATTAATATCAATTTGCTTTATGGGAGAAGCTGTCTCCTTCAGCGGAGGAGCAGGAATAACTGCAATTCTCTCTGGAATACTGTTTATTGGATTCAGCAGGATCGCCGGACAGAAATTTCAAAGGAAATCTTATTTTTTTGCTATTGTAACAGGATGTTTTATATTTACCTATTCAGTTGCAGACAACAGTGGGGTAGCGTTATTTCATCCTGTCGCTTATATCAATATTATTGATCTTATGTGTGTGATTCTTCTTGCCCCTTTTGCTTTTCCCGAAGGATTCAGGAAGTCATTAATAATGGTGAAAAACAATTTCAGAGATACAATGATAATAGGGTTTGGAGGAGTAGGAGCTTATATACTTATACTTTTTGCCTTTACACTGGAGAGGGCCAGTTATATTGTTGCACTCCGGGAATCTTCAGTCGTTATTGCATCTTTAATGGGTTTTGTGTTTCTGAAAGAAAGACCCACTCCTTACAAAATTACAGGAATATTGTTTATCACAACAGGTCTGTTTCTTCTTAAATTAAGCTGAAAAAATGTGAATCAAAAACCACCGTCATCGCTATGCTGGTCTCACTGGTATTCTTCAACTTCGTCATGATTCTCGGCCACCCGTAACTGCGTTTCCATCAAGATTTCCCGTCTCTCGATCGGTACTACCAAGCTTCTCTTTTATTAGAAGTGCACCAAGGGCCATACGAAACGGTTTTGCAAGTGTTCCCATCCCGTTGGTTCTTTTCGTTAAGGTAACCTCCGAGCGGTAGGAAAAAGTTTTGGAGCACACTATACATTTTCCTTGTAGATTCCTAAGTGGTTTTTAGCGGGCCCTAAATATTGTCCGGGTGATTTCATAGGCGGCTTTATATACACATTTTAGTATCATGTAGATATAAAGCGAAAGGGGGAGGCCCTTGGGACTCTGAAAAACCGCAGCCGGAAGCATTCAGATACACTGTTAAGAAGAATTACTCCAATAATCTTTTAACAGCCCTTACGATCCTGTCGATGGCCTGGGCACGGTGACGCTACCGTCGAGGAGAAAAAGAACCTGGGCGCCGGGTCCTTTCTCATCCAGGGCTCTATCGATTGCCTTCTGCAGGTCATGCTCAGGGGTGATGAAGATCGACTCGATGAGCTCATCCGAGAGCGCCGTAACAGCTCGTACATCTCCCCGGAGAAAAATCTCCGCCATCTTGCCCGCCTTATGATAGCCGAGTTTGTAACCCTTCTTGATTTCCTCAAAAACTCCTTCCGGAGTGTCCGCCGAAGAAAGGAGCCTGACGAAGGCATCCTCTCCCACTCCATCCCGGCACGATGACACCAGGATCATGATACCCCCATCGGCAAGGGCAAGCTTTCCGTTGTCCATAGCCTTCTGGGACTGGTAGAGGTCAATGTCCATCGGGTGCTTCGCCGCGGTAACTACTACCTCGGCTTTTTTTGGGATCTCCGCCACAAAGACCTCGTCGGCACGAACGATCGCCTCGTTGAAGGCACCGTGGATATCCCCGGCAGTAACGGCGTAGATCGAGTGGTCCTTGTCGAGGACCGTCATGATGGTGAAGATCTCTTTTTTTACTACATCCAGGGCATCAATCATATCCTCGTGTACCGGATTCCCTTCCAGGGAAAGAGAACGTGCGCCGGGCTCCAGAGCGTGTTCGTGGTTCTGTTCGATGGTGCGATAACTCGCAATCCCCGGGAGAAAACTCTTCCGCCCCCCCGTGTACCCCGCGAAATAATGAGGCTCTACCGATCCGATAGCCAGGATCCGATCCGCATCGACACCTATCTTGTTTACATACATCTCCGTACCCGCACGGCTCGTTCCGAGGTAGACCATTTCGTCCTTGCGGGCATCGTGGACCCGTATTTTTTCGCGATATTTCTCAAAGAGCCGGTCGCCGAAGATCTGCCTGTATTCTTCTTCGGTGGGTCCCCGGTGGACTCCCGTGGCAATTATAAAGGTGAGGTCCGTTTCGTCGAGGAATGACTCAATCGCTTCGAGCACCAGTCGTGTAGGGGTTGGACGGGTCTGATCGTTGACTATGACCAGAAGGTCTTTGGCCCCTCGGACAAACTCCGTGAAATCCTGCCCGCCCGCCCGACCTTTGGACGGACTAGCCTTGGTACCTCTTTCCGAACGAACGATTGCATCGACTATCAGGTCCTGAGTAGATTTCGCCGCCCGGCGGTCATTCGGCTCCACTACCGCAAGTACACGTCCTTCTTCGACATTTACAGTGATGCTTTCCTGAAGATAGGGCACGGCTATTTCCATCTCGAGCTCTCCTTTTCCCTCTCCTTAAGTTGATACAGACCCTATCCCGCCCTTACAGAGATCAAAGAATGAAGGTGAAGCTCTTCTAAGATTGGTCATCACGGGGTGATTGAAATAAGTGGTAGTACATTGATTGTCCATCTAAAAGCTATGCAGGGATAATTTAAAAAAATTAGTTTTCAATTCCCATGAAGTGCTATGATGGGTGGGTAGAAAAGTGAAAAATTGGATCTGATCAATGATCAAATGGTAGCACGCTGGGTCAAAGGAGTTATCCGGGCCTTCAACTGAATGAGACGTCTTAAGAGAATTATAAGACCTCAGGGGACCGGTAGTTCCTGGCCTGAGTGTCAAAGAGGTCCGCGTAGATGCCGCCCAGGGACATGAGCTCGTCGTGGCTTCCGCTCTCGGCGATACGACCGGCGTCCAGGACGAAAATGCGGTCGGCCATACGAACCGTGGACATGCGGTGGCTGATGAGAAGGGCGGAGCGACCGTCGAGGATCTTCCTGAAGCCGTTGAAGAGTTCGTACTCGGCCTTCGGGTCCATGGAGCTGGTCGGC
>CAZJIN010000141.1:0-6842 GCA_964545955.1 uncultured Sediminispirochaeta sp. | reverse complement strand
TACCGATTTTCTCCGCCAGTTCGTCGATCTCATCAATGTATTCGAGGATTTTGATCTTGTTGGGTTTGGTCGCATTGAAGCCCACGTAATTCATGCAGCGGATTGCCTGCACAATGGTGCCGAGCTTTTCATTGCCCACTTCAATAGGAAAATAGAAATAATCCATATCCAGCTGCCGAAATGTCTCGTTGAACAACTGCGGAGCAAAGGTTTGGCCAAGCGGATCGCCCAGGAGGCTGATCAGTTTCGTCTGTACGGTAATATTTTTCATACCCTTTCCTTCTGCTTTATCAGACGGCTACCGTATGTAGCCGAACAATCTCGGGAGAAACAGAGTAATCGGTTCGATGTAGGTGGTCATTAAAAGAACCACAATCTCTACTGCAAGAAAAGGAATCACCGCCCTGGAAAGTTTCTCGATACTTATCTTTCCGATACCTACCGCGACAAACAGGCACAAGCCCAGGGGAGGCGTAATCAGACCTATCATGAGATTCAGAACTACGATTGCCCCAAGAGTGATGGGATGTATCCCGTACACGGCGGTAATCTTTATCAGTATGGGGACTGTCATGATCATAGCGGCGGTACCCTCCATGAAAGTCCCCAGTATTAGTAGAATCACGTTGATCAGCAGCAGGAGCATCGCGGGACTCTCTATGACCTCGGAAATGAAAGCAGTTAGGTGTTGGGGGACCTGTTGGGTAGCCAGCACCCAGTTGAAAATATTTGAACAGGCTATCACCAGAAACACCACGCCGGTAGTTCTTGAGGTATTCACAAACGCTACCTTGAGGTTCTTCAAATCCAGTTTTTTGTAAACAAATATACCGATTACCATGGCGTATACCACCGCTACTCCCGATGCCTCTGTAGCGGTGAAAAGACCTCCTAGGATTCCACCCAGAATTATGAGAGGCATGAAAAGCGGCACCAGTGCTTCGAGAAACGCGAAAAAGATCTCCTTCACAGTTGCGGCCTTTTCATTTTTTGGGTAATTTCTTTTTTTCGATATCAAGTAAGCAACGATCATCAAACCAACTCCGAGGAGTATTCCGGGTATCATTCCCGCAAGAAAAAGCCCAGCCACCGAAGTTCCACTGATCAGGGAATACACCACCATGGGAATACTTGGGGGGATGATCGGCCCTATTACCGATGAAGAAACAGTTACCGCGCAGCTGAAATCAGTATCATAGCCCTGTTGATCCATAGTTGGAATCAGCATGGACCCGATTGCCGATGTATCCGCGACAGCCGAACCGGTGATTCCGGCAAAAAACATACTCGTGACTATATTAACGTGGGCCAGTCCACCTTTCAGATGTCCTACCAGGACATCGGCGAATTTTACCAGACGCCTTGTTATTCCTGCTACATTCATTAATTCTCCGGCAAGGATGAAAAAAGGGATAGCCATGAACGGAAATGAATCAATTCCGGTAAATAGTCTCTGTGCAATCAATGTGAGGGGAATATTACCTTCAAAGAGCAGGAAAGCAAGCGAGGCAAAACCGAGACTGAATGCAATAGGTACTCCTATCAATAAAGCAACTACAAAAACTCCAATTCCTAACCACATGAGGCCCTCCGAACTCTTGAGCTATTCCTTCGACTCGACGCCGAACAGAAAAAGATAGAAAACATGTAATATCATCAGGGCTGAGCCGAAGGTCACTGAAAGGTAGGGGATATACATTGGTACCTGCAGTGCGGTGGATTTTTGACGGCTCAAAACCGGAATCACCTTAATAGAATAAATTAATACAGCTATCAGAAATATAAGCATTACAATCCTGCTCAGAAAAATAAGGAACCGTTCAACCTTCTTCGGAAAGAGTTTGGTAACGAATGAAATATATACATGTTCGTCATATTTAAGGGCCAGACTCATCCCGATGAAGCCGAACCATATCATCAGATAGCGCGCCAGTTCTTCAGTCCATGCAATCGGGTATCTGAAAACATAACGAAGGAGAACATTTCCAAAGATATTTACTACCATCAAAGCAAGAAAAATGAATACAATCACTTTTAGTATTTCCTCGATAGTCGAGTAAACCTTTTGCACTTTGTCCATTACACAAACCTCTATTAAGGATTTTATAATAGGGAGGATAAGAGCCGCGCTCTCTCCTCCCTATTTATCAGTATAACATATGTTTCACACGAGAAGACTATTATCTGAGATCAGCCTTCTCTTCAGATACCACGCGGTCCACTTCTCTCAGGACTTCCTTTATAAGAGTCGGATCTACCTGTGTTTTCATCCATTCAATTACAGGTCCCTGGGTAGCATCTTTGAACATCTCCTTCTCAGCTTCCGTCGGAACATAGACCTCCATACCCTGCTCAGCCATGGTAGATACACCTACCGCATTGATAGCATTTATTACACCTCTTCCAACACCGGAGCTTATCCTCGCGGCATCCTGAACGATGTACTTCAGTTCCGGAGACAGGCTCTGGAAAAAGTCTTCGTTGATGAAGAACCAGTCAACCCCATACACATGCCCGTCGAGGGTGACATATTTCTGTACTTCGGGGAAGTTTGCCATGAGGATGGTTCCAATGGGGTTCTCTTCGCCGTCAACCACGCCGGTCTGGAGTGCGGTATAGACCTCAGGCCATGCAATTGGAGTCGGGCTCGCACCAAGAGCTTTCACCATATTCACATAGAGAGGAGTTTCCATGACCCGAATCTTGAGTCCCTTGAGATCCGAGGGCTTGCGAATCGGACGAACATCATTTGTGAAGTTTCGAAATCCGACTTCTGCAAAGGCCAAGTTTCTCAAGCCGGTCTGTTTCATAAAGCCTTTCGATAGTTTTTCCCCAAAAGGCCCATCCAGCACCTTCCAGGCAACATTCGAGGATGGAAAAAGATACGGGATGTCGGTGACCATCGCTTCAGGATAAAAACTCGCAATAGGACCGGAAGCAATACCGGCTTCAACGGTACCTGACATACAGGCTTCAATATACTCCCTTTCACCACCAAGCGCACCCGCACCGTAGATCTGTACATTGATTTTTCCACCACTGTTGTTGTTTACCAGACTCGCAAAAGTAACCGCCTGCGCATGCTTCCTTGATTGATATATGTTAGTTGAATCGGCATGGGCAAGTTTTAGTACGATTGCATCTTTAGCGGGTTCCGCTTTTACCTCTGCAGGCTGTTCAGGCTCTTGCTGTCCACCAGCCATCACCAGAGAAACAGACAGAAGTGAAAGAAACAGCATCAATACAATTTTCTTCATCATTCTACCTCCTAATATTTTCTATGAAGCAACGCTTCATTTAGTGCCAACGCCCCTTTTTTATCCGAATCAATAGTATGTTATACTTTGATTATATTCTGAATATATTTACAGAATACCATAGATGCGGCTGTTGTCAAGTTTTTTTCGTGTTTTTTCACATAGAAACTTTTACAAAAACAGAAACAAGTAAATTGACATTTCCAGCACTTGTGTTATAATTAAATTATAATTTTATTATTTTTACAATATATTTTCAATAATGAGTTGAGAAGTTTCTCAATAAAAAAATAAATCATATGCTGCAGGGAGGTAAAATGGCTACTATGAATGCGCTTGTCTATCATGGACCCAGGGATATTCGAAATGAAGAAGTGCCGAAACCCGTACCGGGTGAAGGAGAAGTACTGGTTCACGTGAAATCTGTGTCGATCTGTGGTTCAGACCTCTCAGGATACAAAGGCGGCAATCCCATGAGGATTGCGCCTCTCATAATGGGACACGAGTTTTCCGGTGAGATTGCCGAAACTGGTCAGGGGGTCGAAGGACTCATGGTGGGAGACCGAGTCGGAGTTATTACCAATCTCTATTGTGGTCACTGCGCGAACTGCCGGGTGGGATTAACCAATGTATGTGAAAATCGTTTCATCATAGGCACCACCATGAAAGCGGGAAGCTATAACGGTGCCATGGCTGAGTATGTTCTCGCACCGGCGGGAAAAATCATGCCCCTTCCCGATCATGTGTCCTTCAATGAGGCGGCGCTGGCGGAGCCCCTCTCTATTTCACTTCGAGCCACCAAACACGCCGGAAATATGGAGGGAAAAAATGTCGGTGTCTTCGGGGCAGGACCGATCGGCCAACTCGGAATCGCCTGCATGAAGCACGCCGGAGCCGCAAAAATCGTAGCAATCGATCTCGTAGACCTTCGTCTCGAAATGGCAAAAAAAATGGGCGCTACTCACACGGTGAATGCGGGAGATGATGTGATAAAAACCGTAGAAGAAATCACCGACGGAATCGGTCTTGATTGTGTGTTTGATGCGGCGGGGGTTCAATCCACCATCAGCATGGGAGTTGAAACAATCAGAAACGGTGGAACCATGCTGCTTGTCGGGATGGCTTCACCGAAAATTGAATTCGAACTCAAGCATACCATTGTGAAGGAAATCAAACTCCTCAGCAGCTATATGTATACAACGGAAATGAGAGAAGGCCTGGATCTCATCGCGTCAGGAGCCCTGGACGTAAAAAAGATTATCACCTCCGAGCATCCGATGTCGGACGGATCCAAGATATTTGATGAATTATTCAATAAAACCACAGATGATGTGAAAGTCATTCTGAAAAACGACTGAAGAACAATTGAAAAAAGGCTGAGACGCACAAGGCACCGTGGTCTTCGGGCGCCATGGTCTTCGGATTAAAAAAAGTAGAGCCGATGACGATGAGATCAGGTCTTCCGTCATCGGCTTTTTTTTGAAACTACTGAATGCCCGAATAGAGAATCAGGAAGGCCAGGCAATCGTCCAGATGTGCTTTCCACCTTCCTGGTCCGGTCCCTTGAGAAGCGCTTCAATCTCCTCCTTGTCCCTCTGGCTCATATATTTCATATCCGGAAGCTCCCCCGGAGGAAACTTTTCGAGGATGTCGTTATGCAGCTTCACCACGTAATCCATGTAAGCTTCAAGAGCAGCGTAAGCCTTTTCCGCCTTTGCCAGGGAGGGTTTTCCAAGGACCCCTTCGGGATAGATTGAGAATTCTACGCCCCCCGCACCGATCTGACTCTGTCCGGCAAGGGGGAGACCATAGATATCGCCGCCCTTGTCTACATGCCCTTCGGGAAGGAATCCCCAGGTCTTGGTATCCACCGCGTGCTCCATCTGGATGAACTCCGGGAAAAGAGCAAGACACACCGAATTCTCAGCCTCGTCACCGTGTCGGAAGGGGGTCTCGAAGGGACCGCCGTGTGCCTTATCCATCATAGCCTGGCCGGAAATTTTCCACACATCGAGAAAGAAAAGCATTGCCGGCAGCTGGTATTTTTTCGCCCACTCCTGCATCGCCGAAGGAATGATGTACTCCTGTCCGTGACTGCTGATGAGGATCTGTTTTCGGAAGCCCGCGTTCCAGTAGCCTGAGATGATCGCCCTGACGAGGGCCGAATTGATATCGTCGGAAATCGGCACGGTAAAACGCTGCCCGAGATGACTGAAGGGATGGGATGCGTACCACATCGGTTCGGCCACGGTGCATCCGGTCTTCTGCGCGATCATCTCGCAGGTCCTCGTTGCGATGAAGACATCCTCCCCCATGGGCTGAGAGTCACCATGGTTTTCCGTAGACCCGAAGGGAATCAGGATGACGTCGTTCACTTTAAGACGCTCTTCCAGCTCCCTCTTCGTCATCGTCTGATAATAGATTTTATCGGGCTTTTCCATATGCCCACCTTCCGGCGGGAAGTTCCAGTTTCTCATATTCTTTGCCTCCTTTCCGGCTATTTTTCTACCCTGTGAGATTTGAGCTGCGGTGAATAGATCCATACGAACTTGAGAACCTCGTCACCGGTGTTTATGATCTTGTGTTTTCCTCCGGGAGGATTGTAGACACATACCCCCGCTTCGAGGGGGATTTCCTCATCTTTGGTTACGAATTTGCCCTGGCCGGAGATAAAAAACATCACCTCTTCCTCGGTTTCGTGCATATGCTCCGGGACCATTCCACCGGGATCGGTTTCATTTACCCCCATGGAGATATTTTTTGATCCCACGGTTTTCTCGGATACAAGAATCCAGGACGTCCGCGGCGGGTCTCTTCTGATCCCTTCCACATCCTTGATATTGACTACTTTAACTGAAGACATCGTTTCCTCCTCTGCGAAAATTCTTTATCGTTATAGAATAATGATTTCTCACCAGTCACATTGAATATTAGAAAATATCCAACGGCAATCTCGTCTCCCATATACTGTCAAGCTGCTCCTTGCTGATGTCGTAGACTGTGTTGTTCGGCGGCAGCGGCTCTTTCCTCAGAAATTCCGGTACGTCGGTGAACCGGTCCGAGGCACCTGATCTGTGGTTAAACTCCCTCTCGTTATTCAAACACCGGATACCGAAAGCCTGTACGTTTTTATAGCTGTAGTTCCAGCCGTACCGGGCATTGAGAAGACGAGCCGAGAGCTCCGGATCCTTCACGAAGGCGGGCCTTATAAAGAGACAAACCCCGAAACTGTCGAGAATCGCCGCGCGGACCTGGAGACGATAGGACCACTCGATATGCCCCTCGGTCCCGAGAGGATCAACTTTCCCCGCGGTTTCCAGGGTGTTACCTGCGGTATGGTCTGCTCCCATCGGCGACATCGCGTAGGTTACCCCTATCCCTTTCAGGGCCCGAGGATCGTAGGCGGGCATTGCCTGTCCTTTTATAGCGGGTACCCTCTGTATGTTCAGGACGAGACCGGTGGTAACGGATCCGTTGCCGATGATTCTGCCGAGGGGGGTTCCCCGCCCGATCTGCCGTATCAGGTCCTTGGCTCCTTTGGAATCACCGAACTCGATGATCCCCGCTTCCATAGCCACGCCTATG
>CAZJIN010000140.1:0-6873 GCA_964545955.1 uncultured Sediminispirochaeta sp. | reverse complement strand
AGTACAGCCTTGGACCATCATTTCCGCGCCGGCTTCGATGAATTTCTCCGTGTAAGTCTCTTTGGGGGCATTCGCTTCCTTTGAAGCGGGACTGATCGCCTTCAAGCCCCAGCTTCGGTTGTAGATGGCTTCGTGGAGCTGTTCCTGTGTATCCATGGAGATTTCAAGGACGGAGTAGTTCTCCCCTTCAAGAAGGTCATGCCAAACCCTGCTTTCGCGGGTACCGGTGGTGGCCAGGAGACCTATGTTCCGCGCCTTTGGGGCGGTGCGTCGGATGAGACCTACAGTTTCCTTCAGCATGTGAATCAGGGTAAGCCGAGAACCCAGTGGGGACATCTCTTCCTCAAAACGGGAAAAGATCCTGGGAGCGTGGAAGGTATTGCACGGTACTCCTACCACTACGGGGTATTCAAGAAAACCGTTCTCAAGGGGTAATCCGGCCATGCCTAATCCTACGGCAGCGGCCATCTCGGTCCCCGGATTGACGGACTTGTTTCCCATGAGGTATTCCGTGCGGTCACCGACAGTACGTGAAACCGACACATGGACGAGGTCAAAATGGTCCTGGTCGATACGTGTTGTTTTTGTCTGTTCGATAATCTTCCGATGCAATTCGACCCCTGCCATAGGCCCAACTCCTCCACCGATTATAAGCACCGGATTGCCGTCAGGTCTGTACTCATTCATAGCGGTATTGCCCCCCCTGTGTTGATAAGGTACAGTATAGCAGGAGCAGGACAATGAATAAACAGGAATGTATACGCCGGTTGAAAGAACTGAATGTCTACGATTTGTTTCACTACCGGCCGGAGACAAAGGTAATTCCCCGAATATTGACGGAGGATGAGCGTATTGAAGCGGTGAGCGCGGGGATCAGCGCCGGACGAAGGTGGATGCTTGTATTTGGAATTACCCATGTTTACTTCATCCACGTGCATCCGGTCAACGGTATGAAGAACAGAAAAGTTCCCTATGGCGAAATAACGGGCTTTGAAGTCCGGAAGGGCTTTCTTTTCGGTAGAATTGTATTGTTCCTGGGGGAAGAGAAGATAAAGGTGGAAAACTGTCCTCGCAAAACAATACCCGCCGTCGAAGGGATTCTGAATTTGTATGCGGGGAATGAGGCCTCGAAAAACGATGTTACGGGGAACGAGCCCGGTTGAGCGGAAGGGGCGGTCATGAACGATAGGGAATCCGCGTCGAGGAAAACAATCGATCTGGCCTTCGAAAGCTACGGGCAGGGGAGTACTCCCCTGGTAGTTCTTCATGGCTTGTTCGGTTCACGTCGCAACTGGAGGGCCGTTGCCCGGCACCTGGTCGCTCAGGATTTGAGTAGCCTAGACCATGAATCGGTAGGGGCTCAGATCTTCGCGGTTGATCAACGGCACCACGGGGATTCGCCGAAGGAGGGCGATTTTGACCTGTATCTCATGGCGGAGGATGTCTGTCGTTTTATCCGCAGCCGCGTCGGCAAACCCGCGGTAGTCCTTGGTCATTCGATGGGTGGAAGGATCGCCGTAAAGACCTTTACCCTCTGTCCTGAGCTCGTATCCGGACTCATCCTGGTGGATATTACCCCCTTCAAGCTAAGGAAGAAGGTCTGTGACGACCTGAGGGATATCATCGAGGCTATGCGACTCATGAAGATCGAGGAGATAGCCACCCGTAAAGAGGCGGAGACCCGGCTACATCGGAGAATTGAGTCAATGGAGGTGGTCCGCTTTCTCCTGCAGAATATTCGAAGAAACGACGGAAAGAAAAGTGACGACGGTGAGAACGTTGATAAACCGGGAGTATTCCGGTGGATCCTCGGATTAGAGGCAATCAACCGCCGTTTCGATGGGGCCTGCGAATCGGTCCTCCGGGAAGACGATGTGGGGGAATGGAAAAATGCCGCCAGGGAATTACCGGTCCTCTGTCTGAGGGGAGGAGAATCGGATTTCTTTCCCGAGGAAGAGGTAGAACTGCTTAAAAAATGGTTCCCCGCGGCAACATTCCGGAGCATCGAGGGGGCGGGGCACTGGCTCCACGTGGAAAAGCGCGGGGAGTTCGTGGAGATGGTCTTTGATTTTCTTTCAGGTCTGAAGCGGTAAAAATTATTTATTTTAAAGGCTCCTGAGTTGACAACTGAACCTGATTGGAGCATATTATATTAAAAGCTGTGACGGAGACGAGTAGGAAGGGCCAGCCGTCGGCAGAGAAGGTGTCCGATATACCTTCGGGTATGGGCTGAAAGACACCTGTCGGCCCCTTTTGAAAACCCCTCCCGAGCTTCCCGCGGAACACCGGTGTGCTACCGGTCAGTAAGTGAGGACGGGTACCCGCCGTGATACGGGCGAATCGAGAGCTGCCGCCGGTTTGGAAAATACCGGAGACAGAAGTAAGGTGGAACCGCGGAAAGCCTTTGCGTTTTTCGTCCTTACACGAGAGTGTAGGATGAAGGGCGTGAAGGCTTTTTTTGTTGAAAAATTTAACAGGAATCTATGGAGGAACAAAAATATGGCGAATGAAGAAAAACTACACAAGGTACGACACTCTATGGCCCACGTGATGGCCGACGCGGTGCTGGAAAAGTTTCCGGAGGCGAAAATCGCCATCGGACCGGCAATCGAAGATGGTTTTTACTATGATTTCGATCTGCCCCGGCCCCTGCAGGAGGAGGACCTCGAAGAGATCAGCGAACGGATGCAACGGATCATTGGTGAGGGACACCGGTTTGATCGGCAGGTGGTTTCACGGCAGGAGGCGGCGGATATTTTTAAGAACCAGGGGCAGGACTACAAGCTCGAACTGCTTGAGGCGATTGGTCCTGACGAAGAGGTTTCGACCTACACGGTGGGAAAGTTTACCGACCTGTGTCGGGGACCCCATGTTGAGGATACTTCGGAGCTCAACGCCCAGGCATTCAAGCTTTTAAATATCGCCGGAGCTTACTGGAGGGGGGATGAACATAACCGGATGCTCACCAGGATTTACGGTACCGCCTGGACCAACCCGAAGGAGCTCAGGCAGTATCTTCAGCGTCTGGAGGATATTAAAAAAAGGGACCACCGCAGGCTGGGGAAGGAGCTTGATCTTTTTTCGACCCATGAGGAAGCAGGTCCCGGTCTGATCTACTGGCACCCGAAGGGGGCGCGAATCCGCCTGGCCATCGAAGATTACTGGCGGTCGGAACACATGAAAAACGGCTATGAACAGCTCTATACGCCCCACATAGGAAAGTCCTGGTTGTGGGAGACCTCAGGTCACCTGGGTTTTTACAACGAAAATATGTACAGCCCCATGCAGGTCGACGAGAACGACTATTACATCAAGCCGATGAACTGTCCCTTCCACATCCTGATTTACAAATCAAACCTCCATTCCTACCGTGATCTTCCCCTCAGGTGGGCGGAGCTTGGCACGGTCTACCGCTATGAGCGGTCCGGGGTGCTCCACGGTCTACTGCGGGTCCGGGGTTTTACCCAGGATGACGCCCATATTTTCTGTACTCCCGATCAGATAGAGGATGAAATTCTTGAGGTACTTCGATTCTCCCTGCACATGTGGAAGGCCTTCGGGTTTTCCGATATCAAGGCGTATCTCGCCACTCGTCCCGCGGAAGACAAGAGTGTCGGTGACGACGTCGCCTGGGCCCAGGCAACGGAATCTCTCAAGAAGGCGATAGAGGCGGAAGGCCTCGACTACGAGGTTGATGAAGGGGGAGGCGCGTTTTACGGACCGAAGATCGATCTCAAAATCAAGGACGCCCTCGGACGGGAATGGCAGATGACCACGGTACAGTTCGATTTTAACCTGCCCGAGCGTTTCGACATGACCTTCGTGGACCGGGACGGAAAGGAAAAACGCCCCTACATGGTGCATCGCGCACTGCTCGGTTCCATCGAGCGATTCTTCGGGGTCCTGGTCGAGCATTACGGAGGAGCTTTCCCCGTGTGGCTGTCGCCGGTCCAGGCTATGGTTGTTCCCGTTGCCGAACCCTTCAACGAATATGCAAAATCAGTGAAAAAGACCTTATTGGCCGCCGGTATTCGTGTTGAAGCCGACCTGAGTGAAGACCGTCTCAACGCGAAGATCCGTAACGCCCAGCAGGATAAAATTCCCTACATGCTGATCGTCGGTGAGAAGGAACAACAATCGGGTTCCGTTTCAGTCAGGAGGCGTACCGGAAAACAACAGGACGTCATGCCGCTGGAGGATTTTCTCGCTTTCGTTCAGGAGAAGATAGAGAACAAGGAAGCACTATAACGGGGTAAGTATGGAAAACGCACTTCAGAGCCTCAGGGCTGTCGACCACGAGATTCAGCTCCTGGCCCATTCCGTGGCCCTCCTGCAGTGGGACCAGGAGACCGGGATGCCCCCGAAGGCAATAGAGGAACGGTCGGAGCAACTGTCACTGCTTGAGGGAATGATTCATGACCGACAGACCGATCCTCGGGTGAAGGGACTGCTGGAAGAAGCGGGCTTCACCACCGCGGCGAATATCCGTGTGGATGAGGGGACCTCGGATTTTGAGGAAAAGGCATTTCTCCGCGCCTTCGGGCGGAGTTTTGAGAGGGCTGCAAAGATACCCCGGCGGCTTGTCACCGAAATGTCCCGCGTGAGCAGCAGGGCTCAGGCCGCCTGGATAGAGGCACGCGGTAGGGACGATTTTTCGGAATTCCGGCCCCATCTTGAAAAAATTCTTGCCCTCACTATAGAAAAAGCGGGGGTCCTCGGTTATGAGGACCATCCCTATGACGCGCTTCTGGATGAATACGAACCGGGTATGAGTACTCGGGAGACGGCATCGGTTTTTGACGAACTGCAGAGGAGCCTCAAACCCCTTACGGAGCGGATCGTGGAGGCCCAGAAGGCTTTGCGGGTGGACGATTCCTTTCGGTTTCGCGGCTACCCTGTGGAAGCCCAACGTGAGTTCAGTCTTCGGGTTCTTCGGGAAATGGGATATGATTTTGATCGGGGGCGGCTGGACGAAAGCGCCCATCCCTTCACCACTTCCACGGGGGGAGAGGACGTGCGGGTAACTACCCGTTACAATGAACGGGATCTCTTCAGCGGTCTCTTCGGTTCAATCCATGAAGGCGGTCATGCCCTCTACGAGATGGGAATAGATTCCCGTTATCATGGAAGTGTTCTGGGGGAGGGGACGAGCCTCGGGATCCACGAGTCCCAGTCAAGAACATGGGAAAACATGATAGGTCGCAGTATTGAATTCTGGGAGCACTATTTTCCCATTTTAAAAAAAGACTATTTCCCGAACCAGCTAGGTGATATAGCTCAGGATGTGTTTATCCGGGGGGTGAACAAGGTCGAACCGGGGCTGATACGCATCCATGCGGATGAACTCACCTACAGTCTCCACGTGGTACTTCGATTTGAGCTGGAAATCGCCCTGGTGAATGGTGATTTGAAGGTAAGGGATCTCCCGGAAGCGTGGAACGAGGGAATGAGAAGGCTTCTTGGAATAGTTCCGGAGGGTGATGCCGACGGTGTATTGCAGGATGTGCACTGGTCGATGGGTGCAATCGGGTATTTTCCTACCTATGCCCTGGGTAACCTCTTCGGTGCTCAGTTTTTTCAGATTCTCCGTGGACAGATGACGGAGCTTGACCGGAAAATCTCCCAGGGAGATTTGCGGGCGATTCGTGAGTGGCAGCGTGAAAATATCCACCGCCACGGTTCGACCTTGACGGCAACGGAATTGTGCGGGAAAATAAGCGGAGAAGTCCTCAACCCCGGGTATTTTACCCGGTATCTGGAGGAGAAATTTGGCAAACTGAATGTACTGTAATGAGTTGAATCTGCATTCGGAATTTTTCTGGCTTTTTTTCTCATCCGTCGGAGTTGGTTCCGCCCTGGCCGCTATGGTCCGGGCAACTTTGAATCGTATGAGGGGAAAGGCGAGGAATCGGCGTTCCTCCGACAGCTGGAGATCGCCCATCGTACATGCCGCCCTGTCGCTTACCCTTGCCTTTACCGCCGTCTCAGGGGCCCTTTTTTTTATTGATCCTTCCCGGATTTCATGGTCCCTTTTTCATCTCTATTTCTATCTGACGGTTGTCGGAGTTGCCCTCGTGGTATGCCTATTTCTTCGGTACCTCGCGGTCCCGCTGGTTCTGGTGGTGCTCGCGTATGTTTTTCTCGTCACCAGTCTCTGTAGCGAATGGGTACCCGCCGTGCCTGGAGCGGCCCTGGCGGAGATAAGGGTTCTCGCGCGAACCGAAGGTTCTGTTTCCCTCGAGTTGACCGTCGAAACGGAGAGGGGCTCGCCTGTGCATGATTTCTATAAAATTGAGGGAAAAGAAGTTGGTTATCTGATTCGGACTATAGAATTTCCACCGTGGTCTTTTTATCCCGGAACCCGGACACTTTTCAGACCAACGGAGGTTCATCCGACAGCAGCCGCCCCTTTGGGAGAAGGGAGCCCTGAAATTCCCTCCTCCTCGGGGGATTCCCTTTTTTCCACTCTTCCCGCGGTGGTGCGCGCTGCCGAAGGACTGGGAATACTATCTTCTCGGGATCATGTGGTGGTACAATCCGAAGTGATGGTCTTAAAAAACTACGGTCTTTATCGCCGCCAGGCTTCGGGAGATTTTTTTATTTCACCCATTGAAGGAAATTCTCTTCGTTAAGGCGAGTCCTACCTCTCCAGTTTTTGGAGGGCCCTGCCGATAGGTGGGGTAAACAGGGGTACACGGAAAGATGACTATCACCTTGCGCAAAACTTCCGGTAGCGGAAGACACTATTACTACACTCTCCACGATCGGCAGAGCGGTCTTTTTGAACCATACACCCTCACCGCCGTATGGGGGCCGCGTCCCGATAGGGGAAGACAGAAGATATACAGCTATGCCACTCTTGAAAAAAAAGAC
>CAZJIN010000139.1:0-6876 GCA_964545955.1 uncultured Sediminispirochaeta sp. | reverse complement strand
GTAATCGATGAAAACATCTATGAAGAGTACATTAATTGAGTGGAGTGTAATTTATGGCTGAAACCACAGTTGATCGGATAAGAGAGCTTCTGAATGAGGAAAAATGGACCCGGGCGGCTCTTAACAGTTATACTATCCAGAATTTCAAAGAACTGGACGAACTTATCGATGGCACCGAGTCGGAAGAGGTTCTTGAAGAGATAAACGAGGTCTGTGACGAGCATCTTCATCACACCCGCAACAGTATCATTGCCCTCTATATCTCCGGCATTATCTCGTTGAACAGGCAGCTTATCGACGATTCCAACCTGGTACAGGTCATCAATATTTTTACGGACAATCACAAATGGAAGGTAGTCGAGTACCTCTGCAACCGTATTCTCGAGTTTGGTGAAAACAAGATAGCCCTACGCACCCTTGCCGACTGCTATGAAAACGAAAACGATGTGGAGAGGAAGTACCAGGCGTGGGAACGTCTCATCAAAGTGGATTTTGAGGAAGCCGATATAGTAAGGCATCTGGCGGAAAAAAAGGAAGAGGAAGATGCCGTTTCCGAGGCTGTCGAGTATTACAAGAAGGCAATTCACCGTTATATCAACAAAAGACTTTTTACGAGTATCAAGGAGCTCTGGCACAAACTCATCGAATATATTCCGGAAGAGACGGACCTCTTTTTTCATTTAGAAAAAAAAGTCGAACGCAGCATCAACTCCGAACGAGCGGCCCAGCTTCTTGAGGAACTGTACGCGCACTACAAGGAGACGGAAAACTGGGACAAGGCGATTGATATTCTTAAAAGAATCCTCAGTTATGACGCCCGCAGTGAATGGGCACGACATGAAATAACAGATTGTTTTCGCAGCAAACACGCGGAACACAGCCATCTTGACGAGTATATCAAGCTTTCGAATCTCACCCAGAGTTGGCGAAACGTCCATGAGGCGATTGAAGATTTTGAAAAACATATCTCCTTTGACGCGGGCAATTTTGTATATCACCGTACGTGGGGCATCGGAAGGATTCGTTCAATCAAGGATAATTCCATAGTGATCGATTTTACCCGTAAAAGGGGTCACAAAATGAGCCTGAAGATGGCGGTCAATGCCCTGGGAAGTCTCTCGAAGGACCATATATGGGTACTCAAGGCGGTTTGGCCCCAGGAGAAATTGAAGGAAAAAATCAAAAAAGAGCCTGTGTGGGCACTAAAAACCATTATAAAAAGCTATGATAACGCCGCGAACATGAAGCAGATCAAGGCTGAACTGGTGCCGAGTGTTTTGACTCCGGGTGAGTGGACCAGTTGGAGTTCGGAATCCAGAAAGATACTGAAAACCAACGCCTCCTTCGGAAATCTTCCCGAGAAGGTCGATCACTACGTGGTCCGAGATACTCCGATCAGTTTTGAGGAAAAAACCTATAACCGTTTCAGGGCTGAAAAGAGCTTTTTCGGACGCCTGAAGGTGCTTCGTGAATTCCTCAAACACAACGAGGACCCCGAATCGTACTATTTTGTTGAGATGTTTGAATACTTTACCGGTTTTTTGAAGTCCTACAATCAGCTGAACGAAAACGTGGTCGCCTCTTTTCTTATCGTGAAAAGAATTGTCAGGAACCTCCCCTTTCTGAATCCGGGATTTGACCTAACCTTCAAGGACTTGATCGGTGATTCAGCATTACGGGAAATCGAGACGATTTTTCAAAACATCGAAGACAACGAGCTTAAGAAAGACTTTCTTGAAAGACTTAAAAAGGTTCGTACCGATTGGCCGGAACTCTACGTACGACTGTTTCCGTATTACCTTTCGAGATATATCATAGATGAGTTGAGCCAGAAGGGACACAAGGATAAGATCGACGAACTGTGTGCCGATCTGCTCAACCAGTACAGGGAAAAACGGGAAGCCTTTATCTACGCGGCGAAAAACATCAGTGAAAATGACTGGGAAGATAAGCACAATCTCAGCTATGAAAAAGTACTCATCGGTATGGTTCACCTTCTCGATATAACTTTTCGGGAAATCGACAACAAGCGTGATGTCAGCTACAACCGGCGCCTCAACAAACAGATTCAGAGTTTTCTGTTTCAGGACGGGAAACTTGAAGAATACCTTATGAGAACGGATGTCGACTCGGTTACTCGCCTCTTCACACTCCTCAATGATGTTGAGCAGATCGATCCCAACGTTCGGATAGAGATGAAACACAAAATCGTCGAGCGTTTTCCCAACTTCAAGTTCTACGGAGAGGATGAGAAAGAGATCGTATCCCGCGGACTTATGGTCACCCGTACCATGTATGACAGGAAAAACGAACAACTACGACAAATTCTCGATGAAGAGATACCCGCGACATCAAAGGAAATCGGTGAAGCCAGAGAGCTGGGAGACCTGAAGGAAAACGCGGAATACAAAGCGGGAAAAGAAAAACTTGAAATGCTCAACCTCAACGCTTCGAAGATAAAAGAAGATCTTGAAAGGGCTACTATACTCGAGGAAAACGATGTAGATCCGTCACGAGTTTCTTTCGGTACCGTTGTAACCCTTTACAATCATAATCTCGAAAAAGAGGAAATTTATAAATTCTTTGGACCATGGGAATCAAATCCGGAACACAACGTTATTTCGTATTTATCCCCATTTGGTGGAAAATTATGGAACCATGTAGAGGGCGAAGATGTTACATTTGAAATCAATGAACGTTCGTATCATTACTCAATCAGGAAGATCGAAGCGGCATCCTTCTAGGATTACCGGTGGCGGAAGACTCTTCAGGCCGGGACCCATTGCGCGTCTGTGTGTGATGGGCTTCCTTTTGCTACTCCTTGTCTTCCCTCTGGCTGCACAGAAGCCCATAGATTTTGTGGTACTTCTGGACAGTTCGGAAAGTATGTTTCGTCAAAGTGGCAATCGCTCTGAACTGGTTGTCACCGAGATTATGAAAAACCGCCTCAGTTATCAGGACAGTTTTCACCTTCTCAGTTTTGCCGGAGAACCTGATTTTGAAATCAGTCGGGTGCTACGGGATCAGGAACAGATAGAAGATGTCCTTACCCACCTCATGTTGGTTCAGCCCTTGGAAAAACATTCCGATATCGTATCTGCCCTAAGATTTCTCACCGATTATATATCGGAACTTTCCCTCCATACGGACAAGCAGATTCTTATCCTCTCCGACGATGTACATGAACCGGGTCCGGAGAGCTTATATCAGGACCCTACGGACAATCTCGATCGTATCGAATCAATTGCCCGGTATATTCAGCGGAACGGCTTGAAGATCAATATCGTACTTATTCCGGAATTGGAGGAAAACCTCGCGAATCCGGCGGGTATGGTTCAACGAGGACTGCTGGTGAAACTGGCCGAACTCCTCGATATTGAAATCTCTGTTCTGAAGGACGACATGGATATCAGTTCGCTGAATCTTCTCGAAGATTCGGACTCCTCCACGGCTATTGGAGGGGCAGACTCGCAAACCGAAGTTGGATCGGATTCAGCTGCGGATGGTGAAAAACCCGCCACTGGTGCCTCTTTTTTCAGAATGGACAATCCCTATTTCTATGTTGTTCTTCTGATCATTCTGTTCTTGCTTCTCTTTTTTCTTATCCGTAGACTTTTTGGTTCCTCCGGTAGCGACCGGGTATCCCCCAGTCAATCAGCAGATGAAGAATCCCTTAAAACACTGTCCGCCGGAGCAGCTTCTGCCCGGAAGTTCGACTATGACGCCCTCAAAGGGGCAAAGCAGCGTTCCGGCGAAAGGGAAACCCCCTATGGAGATTACACACGTGAATCCCGGGACTCTACCCTGCCCCTGAAATCAGACAGCCGGAAGTCCGCGTCGGAGCAAAAGAGCCTCTTCGGACAGAAAAGTACCACGGACAAAAAACGTGACGCCCTGAGTAGTACGGGAGAGCGGAGAAGTCTCTCCGAAGGTGCATTCACCCTGGCCGAGTTCGCGTCAAGGGATCGTGAAAAAAAAGCACCTGCTCTTCAAGATTTTGGTCGTCCCTCCGTAAAAGTTCCTACGGTGGAGAAAAAAAAGACAAGCTCCACTTATCGGGCACCTTTGGAGGGTAAACCCGGTCAGGTCGCGATCGAAATGAGGGTTGATTTTCAGAAAAACAAGCTCGGCCGCAACATGCGTTGGTTTGATCCCGGCGCGGGATTTTCAGTGGGAGAACCCGGGGTGAGTGACTTTGAAATCCACGCGATAGACACGGTTGGGGTGATAGCCACTATCCGTAGAGAAGAGGACAACTACATATTTACCGCGGAACAGCCCGAGTATTTTTCTGACCTGAGGCAGCCGGTGGAACACTGTCTCGGCAGGACCCTTCGGGTAACCTCTCCGGATACCGGCTACACCACCTCAATTGTGTTTAAGCCCTGGATATCCACTCTGGAGCGTTTGAACAGATTGCTTCACATGACCGAGAAACCCGGGAAGCCCGACGACGATTGACGGAGGTGATCTCTTAATTGAAGGGGGCTTTCGTCACAGCTCGTCCAAAACAGCCTGTGCGAGTTGACGTACGCCTCGGGCGTAGCCCTTTTCCGTTAGTTTTTCCACCTGCCCCTTCAGAGAATCGAGCTTATTGAGGCGTGTTCCCCTCAATCCATAGAGCATTATGTTAATATCCCTCGGATGGGACAACATTCTTTTATACAGCGGCATGAGGGATGAATCCTCTGTAACGGAGAGGAGTTTGCAGGTATAGTCGAGGATGTGGGACTTTTCCTGGTCCCACTCTTTTTCAAGCACAGCCTCTATGCTTTCCCTCGATTTCGCCAGGTCCTTTTCCACGAGTATTTTTATAGCTTCTCCTCGTAAGATCATGGGGGCAAAGGGTTTCACATATATTTCTCGAAGAAGGTCAAAGGCCTTCGTTGTTCCTATGGAACCTATGGCCCTGAGGGCAGCAAGCCTCACATTTCTGATATCTGGATCCTGGAAGGCCTTGTATTCGAGAATATCCAGGGCTTCTTCGGCTTTCAGTTTGCCGAGGGCATCGGCCGCGTTGACCCGGACCCGCCAGAAATCATCACGAAGGGCCTCCATGAGGGTCTCCTTCGCCTCTTCCCGATCAAAACCTCCGAGTGCCAGAATTACGTAGGCCCGAAGATAGGCATCGTCATCATTGAGGAGGGATTGTAAAGCCTCAAAGGAGGAATCCCCTCCCAGCTCACCAAGGGCTTCGGCGGCATGCCATCTCAATGAATCAGCCTCATCCTCATCGACGGCAATCGCAATTATGTATTCCGAAGCTTCTTCAGCCTTGAGCTTTCCCAGGGCAACGAGAACGGTGGGTTCCAACTCATCCCTGAAACTATCTGCGTCGGTGAAATCGAGAAGTTTCTTCCCGTACTCTTTGTCTCCGGAATTTCCCACAGCCCGTAGCGCCCGTGTTGCCACTCCTGTATTGGGAGTGTCTCTCATTTCAAAAAATGTTTTTGTGATCTCTTCGTTCTGTCTATCCTCAAGGTATGCTATCAAGGCGTTTGCCACGGAGGGTGAAAGCTCTTCGTGGGTTTCAAGTAGTTCGTGGGCTTCCGTCCTTATCCCGTCGTCATCGAGGGTTTCGAAAAGTTGAAGAATCGCCCTCTGTAGTTTCTCGTTTTCAGTTTTTCCAAAAAGTTTTTTCAATTCTTCAGTGAAATTCCCGTTTTTTTCTTCCTCAAGCTGAGAAAGAAGATCAATCACCTGGGTGTCAATTCCGTAGCGGATTGTATTGCTTCTCTGTTCACGCAGCTTTTCCAGGGCTTCTTCCTCTGCCGTTTCTTCCTCTGTTGCCTCATCCGATTTCTCTTCATTAGAATCCTCGGTTTCCGCCGGCTCAGACTCCAATGCCGACTCCTTTGCGGGGGGGGCGACTTCCTCCTGAGCGTGGAGCTTGTAATTGCCCGTGAGACCGGTGAAGGCCGTGAGAAAGACGAGAAACAGAAGGGGCGTAATCAACAAAAAGTGTCCGTTCTTCATTACTTCTTCTCATCGGCCTTTCGCCGCAGTCTGTTAATAAGATAGCCGAGCATTTCAACCTTTAGAAGGCGATACATACCGAGGTAGAGAAGAAGGAGAAGCAGAAGTTCCGCTGCAAGATATCCCAATCCTGTCAGCGTGCTACCGCTGCGCCAGTACGCGGGGAAGACTCTCTGGAAAAAATAAATCAACATGAAAGCGGGAACAGAGGCAAGTACAACCTTCATAAGGGTGGATAGCAGGTTTTTCGCGGGAATCCCGCCAATCTGAACATGGGCCTTGCGGTAGAGAATTATAAGCCCGAGGGTGAAGGAAATTGAATTCGCCACCGAAAGTCCGGTCACTCTCAGCCATGTCTCCTTTAGAATGAGAGAGAGACTTATATCCACCACAGTAACGAAGGCCGCCACATAGAAGGGAAAGGCGTATTGTCCGGAGGAATAGAAGTAGCGCTGCAGGAAGTTAAAGGCACCGACGCTAAACAGACCGTAACAGTAGCCGGTGAGGACGAATGCCGTCACTGCGGTATCCTCCGGACGGAACATACCCCTCTGTAGGGCAATCGAAATGATCTCTTTTCCCATCAAGCCCATGATGATCGCCGATGGGATAAGCAAAATAGATAGGAACCTCAAACCGTACTGTACCGTTGTTCCCAATCCCTGGAGATCCTTTTGAGAGACCTGTCTGCTCATCTTCGGGAACAGTACGGTGGTGATGGAGGTGGAGAAAATACCGAAGGGAAGCTGCCAGAAAACCACCGCGTAGGAAAGGGCCGACGCGCTTCCCGTTTCGAGACCCGATGCCAGGCTGAACGCGACCTGCTGGTTTATCGTAAAAACGGAGGATGTGGCAGCGCCGGGTAGCCACTGTTTCCTGATCCTTCTGAAATCCTCACTT
>CAZJIN010000138.1:0-6879 GCA_964545955.1 uncultured Sediminispirochaeta sp. | reverse complement strand
ATAGAACCGGTAGGAATTTACAGCCGCCTTATTTTTCCAGGTCGGCGAACTTGGGAATCCTGCCGTCGGTGGAATAGAGCGGTTTTGTCGGATCCTTCGCCTGGGTGGCCAGGGAGACCACAACCATGATGATACCCGATACGATTCCGGGCCCGAGGGTCCACAGCCATTCCGGTTCCGGGTAGAAGGTCCCTGAAGCGATCAGCCATGTCATGGCAATAACGAGACCACTGGTCATTCCCCATACGGCGCCGGTGGCGTTGGCGCGTTTCCAGTAGACCCCGAGGATCAGGGGGAAGAAAAGCATGTGGAACAGCAGCTGGAAGCCGATGATCAGCAGGTCATACATGACTGAATAGTTGAGTCCGATCACCAACGCGATGATGGTAAAAGCGACGACGCAATAGCGGGTAGCGGTGATGAGTCCTTTGTCGCTCATTTCTTTTCCGGACCTTTTTTCATAGAGAGGCTTGACCAGGTCGTTGCTCATAACCGCGGCGGTGGCGAAAACCGCCGAGTCCGCGGAGGACATGACCGCGGCCATGGTAGCGGCCAGGAATATACCCGCCACAACCGGACTGAAGACCATGCGTGAGAGGAGAAGGATAATCTTTTCGCTGTCGGCGTCGATCACACCGGCATCCAAAACCCCCTGACTTACAAGGGCTATTCCCACAAAGCCAAGATAGATCGGGATAAGTCCGATAAACCAGTATCCTACACCGCTGGTAACCGACGCGATGGAGGCGGTTTTTCCGTTTTTCGCGATAATCGCGCGTTGATAGAGGTCCGGTCCCGCCAGGGTTCCGAGGCCTACTCCGAGAAGCGCGCCCCACCACCAGAGGTAATCACCGATACCGGCTCCCTTTGAGGGGAAAAAATCGAAGTGTGTCGGTGGAGTGGCCGCCACTACCTTGTCCCATCCACCTGCCAGTTTCACCGCAAGGGGAAAGATAAGGGCGATTCCGATCAGCATCAGGATCACCTGTACAAAGTCGGTCCAGGCAACGGCCTTGATCCCACCCAGGAAGGTGTATACCAGTACGATCAGGGCTCCAAGCATGATCGAGAAGGTGTAGTTCCACCCGAGAACCACCTCAAAGATTTTTCCCGCCGCCACCATCTGAACCGCCGTAAACAGGGCATAGGTCGGCACCATCACGATTCCGGAATACCCGGCAGCCCATTTGCCGTAGCGACAGGTGAAGAACTGGGCAAGGGTGTTGACCTTGGCGTCGTGGACGATCTTCATCAGGAAGAGTCCGGCCAGAACCAGGGTCAGACCGGCCCCGTAGGGATCATAGATCACCGCGTGAAACCCACCGTGATATGCGGCTCCGGAAGCGCCCAGAACAGTACCTCCGCACCACCAGGTGGCGAAGAGAGTCGCCGTAACCAGCCAGAGGGGCATGTTTCTTCCACCTGCAAGGTAGTCGTCACTGTCCTTGATCCTCCTCGATACCACGTATCCGATCACCAGCATCGCAGCCAGGTAGATCACGATCGTGATAATCTCAATAGCGTTCGTTTCCATAAATCCTCCTTGTCCACACAAAAAAATTTGACCCCGGTTTCCTGAATAAATCGGGAAACCGGGGACGGTTTTACATTCTGTCCCTGATACTGGTCAGGACTTCGTTGGTTATTTCCAGGGTTTTGTCAATATCCTCATCGCTGTGGGCGGCGGAGATCGAGTATTCCTCGAACCAGCCGCTACCCATTGGAATTACGCCCTTCGAGAGCATGCCGTACCAGTATTCACTCCACATCCACTTATCGCATTTGTTGGCCTGGCGGTAGGTGTGGGGTACCTCCGGGACGAACTGGATTCCGCCAAGGGGCCCTTCGTGGGTCACTACCGCGGGTAGTCCGAGCCTGTCGATGATCTCCTTCAATCCATCGGCAAATTTTTGGCCCAGACGATCGAATTTTTTGTACACATCCTCCGTGAGGACCTGGGTAAGACAGGCTATGCCCGCCGCGGTGGTGAGGGGATTTGCATTGTAGGTGCCGTGGTGCACCGCCGGACCGAGGGGTGAAATCAGGTTCATGAGCTCCTGGGTTCCTCCGAAGGCGCCCAGGGGAGTGCCTCCTCCGATTGCCTTGGCCAGGGTTACCAGATCCGGCTTTATATTGTATTTTTCCACTCCGCCACCCGGGGCGATTCTCGCACCAATTTTAACCTCGTCCATGATGAGAAGCACCCCATACTTCCGGGTCAGTTCACGAACCTGCTTCAAGTACCCGGGATCAGGGGGGATCACCCCGCCGTTGGTCATACAGGGTTCGAGAATGAAAGCGGCGATTTCGCCTTCATATTTTTTCAGCTGGTACTTCAGGCTTTCCACATCGTTGAATTGCACGATATGGGTGTGTTTGATGGTACCTTCGGGGATCCCCGCACTTTCAACGATGGTCGTAGGAGACCAGCCGGGACCGGCCGCGGTATCGGTGGGAACGCCTGTGCTTGCTAAAAGCATATCATTGGCGCCGTGGTAGGCACCCTCAACCTTGAGGATTCCCATCTTGTGTGTTGCCGCCCGGGCGAGTCTCACCGCGTACATGGTAGCCTCTACCCCCGACTGTGTAAAACGGAGCATGTCGATCACCGGGTATCGCCGTTTGATTTCTTCTGCGAGGAGTGTCGCCCCCTCCGAGGGGAGACCGAAGAGCGTTCCGTGTCTCACCTGGTGGGCCACCGCGTCGGCGATGATTTCGTTGCCGTGACCGGCGATCATCGCCGCGTAGCTCATGCAGTAGTCAATATATTCATTGCCGTCGAGGTCCCATACCCGCGAGCCCTTGCTGTCTTTGATAAAGATAGGATTGGGAGCCCAGAACTGGATTGCACTGCCCACTCCGCCGGGAATACTTTTTTTTGCCCTTGCTGCCGCCTGACCACTTTTCGTCGTCCGGGCGACATAATCATCATAGTAACTCATGATGCGCCTCCAAAATTTTTTCCATAATAGAAGGAATAAAAAGTAGTTTAAAATAGATTGTTTGAGTTGTCAAACAAAAAATATTGTAAAATTCCATTAAATGGTATATACACGAAGCAGGAGCGTTGACCCCGAAACCGATTTTGCCTAGAATACTCAATAAAAAAAAGACGATAACATGGGAAGAAAAAGCAAAAAGACAGTTCGCCGACGAGAAATACTGAAAACCTCCTACGACCAGATCCTCGAAGAGGGTATAGAAGGTCTTACTTTCAAAAAAATCGGGCTTAGAATGGAGGTCGCCCCCAGCCTGATCTCTCACTATTTCGACACCAAGGATGAGTTGATGGTCTCCGTGGTGGAGTACATGCTCAAAACCATGGATACCGTCTATCTTGAGAAGCTGGAACGTTTGAATACCGCCGCGGAGAGGCTCGAGTTTTTCCTGGAGGAGACTATCAACCTGTATATCGCCCAGAGCGTGGCTGACGCGGTGTGGTATTCCTGTTTCGGCCTCAGTATGCACCATTCAAAAATCATGGAAGGGTTCGAAAAGGTATATGACCGGGACCTGGAGACCTGTACGAAGTTGGTAAAAGATTACTGTGAGGAACAGGGCCTGGTCTGTGAACATCCCTATACCGAGGCGGTGAAGCTCATATCCTTCGTGGAGGGACTGAATCTTCTTCACGCCGTCTACGGCGAGATCCCCGCCTTCACCCAGGCAATCAACGAGTATAAACAGGATTTTATGGCCCACCTGAACAACTCAAAAAAGAAAAGCACGGGGTAACAAGGCGCGGGTCCCGGGGCCGGTTAAAAGTATAAAAAAAGCACCGGCGACTGAGATCCGGTGCTTTTTTTTTAAGAGCGGCACAATCGGGATATCAGGATACCAGGTAGGAATTTTTCACAATCTCATTTTCCCTCAGTTCATCGCGAGTGCCCGAACCTATGATCCTGCCCTTCTGCATGATATAACCGCGATCGACCACATCCAGGGCTTTCTGCGCGTTCTGCTCAATGATGAGAAGGGAGATTTTCCCTTCCTCCTTAATCTGATGGATCACCGCGTAGACCTCGTTTACCAGGGCGGGGGCGAGACCAAGGGAGGGTTCGTCCATCAGGATCAGCCGGGGGTTGGCGAGGATTGCCCGGGCGATACCAAGCATCTTACGCTCCCCCCCACTGAGGGTTCCGGCCTGCTGGTTAAGGCGTTCTCGCAGACGGGGGAAGATCGTAAGGACCTTCTCCTTTCGCTCCTGGAGTCCTTCCTTGTCCTTTTCGTAGTAGGCACCCAGCTTGAGATTGTCATTCACCGACAGGCCGGGGAAAAGGCCCTCCCGCTCGCGTACAATGGCGATACGGGCTTTGGTAATTTTATGTGAGGGGAGGGTAGTGATATCCTCATCACTATAACTGAGACTTCCCTGGAAGGGTTTCACCATCCCCAGGATGGTTTTTAGCAGGGTGGTTTTTCCCGCGCCGTTCGATCCCAGTACACAGGCTGCCTCGCCCGTATCGATATTTATCGAAACCCCCTGCAACATGGGGATCTGACCGTATTTTGTATAGACTTCCGACAGTTCTAGCAGCATTGTTCAACTCCCTAAATATGCGGTTCGCACTTCTTGACTCTGTGAGACTTCTTCGAAGGATCCCGCCGCGATTATCCTGCCGGCGTTTAGAACGATCACCCTGTCGGCAATGGTGGAAATGACACCCATATCATGTTCAATAAAAATAATACTGATCCGGGTTTTTTCACGGATTCGCTTCAGGTCTTCCACTATACTGGTGGTCTCTTCCTGGTTGAGGCCCGCCGTCGGTTCATCCAGGAGCAACAGCGCGGGATCGCTGACCAGGGCGCGGGCGATTTCGATCCTGCGTCTGTCGATGAGGGGTATCGTATCGATGAGTTCGTATTTCCTCTCGATGAGCTCTTTGTTGAAATATCCCAGCACCTCGAGACATGTATTGATATTCCGTTTCAGCTCTCCGTAGTGCTTTTTCTGATTGAGTACGGCCTCCCACCACGTGGTTTTCTGTTTGGAGTAGAGCCCCATCAGCATATTGTCCAGCACGGTCAACTTCAGGCAGAGCCTGTTGGTCTGGAAAGTTCGGGCTATCCCCGCAATTCTGATTTCATGGGCCTTGAAATTGGTGATGTCTCGACCCTGAAACTCAATAGTGCCTCCCGTGGGCTGGTAAATACCGCTGATGAGGTTCAGGAAGGTGGTCTTTCCTGACCCGTTGGGACCGATCAGCCCGAGCACCTCATTGCCCATGGAATAGGTGACTTTGTCCACCGCCACCAGGCCGCCAAAATGTATCGAAAGGTCTTCCGTCTTTAATAAAGTGTCCATAAGCTCAGTTTTCCTCCGAATCGGGGTATTTTCGGTTGCGTTTGGGCAACAGACCCTGGGAGCGCACGACCAGTACCACGATCAGAATGATGCTGTACATCAGCATCCGGTAGTCGGCGTAGATCCGCAGTTTTTCATCGATCACCGTCAGTATCACCGCGCCGATTGTGACTCCGACGGGGTTGTCCATACCCCCGAGGAGGACCATACAGATAAAAATCAGGGATTTGTTGAAATCAAAATCCTCCGTTCCTATAAAGCTGGTATAGTGCGCGTAGATCGAACCGGCAATACCGGCAAATACCGAACCTATGGAAAATGAGAGCAGCTTGACCTTGGTGAGGTTGATTCCCTGGGTAGCAGCCACGATTTCATCCTCGTCGATGGCATTCCACGCAAGGCCTATCCTTGATGTATATAGGCGCTTTGCCACAACTATCAGCACCATCAGCAGGATAAAGGTGAGGTATATATAGTTGATCTGGTAGGGGATTCCCACCCCCAGGAGGGACCAGCTTTTTTTCAGGGATTGCCCGAAAAGGGAAAATGCCGGGATTCCGGGGATTCCGTTGGGCCCGCCCAACCAGTCCGTGTTCACCACCAGCAGTACAAAAATCGTCTGCAGCGCGATGGTCACCAGGGAAAAGTAGAAGCCCCTGGTTTTGAGGGCGGGAAACCCGAAGACGATTCCCATGCCGGCGGTCACTACCATTGCCGCCGCTAAGCCTATCCATGGCGACATCCCGTAGCGGACCGACAGCATCGCCGATGTGTAGGCCCCGACGCCGAACATCGCGGCCGGCGCGAAGTTTACCTGTCCCATACTGCCGATCTGGAAATTCAGACCCAGCGCCACTATCGCGTAGATCCCCGCCATGACGACAATGTGGAGAAGGTAGGTATTTCCCTTTAACACAAAGGGCAGCAGGATCAGACAGAGAACGAGGGTCGTCATGCTTGCCCTGCGGCTTTTTTCCACGAGCTTGTAAGCGCTGCCGACATATCCCTTTTTTTCACCAAAGATGAGTATACCGGTCATTCCAATCAGAACGATCAATGTTGACCACAAAGTGCCGGCGATCGCGATTGCCACAGCTGCGAAAAAGACGATCACCCCCAGTGGAGAGAGTAGTTTATCTGTTTTACGTGTGTAAATTTGTTTTTCAGTCACCGAAATCTCCCTGTTTCTGTTCATTTAGACTTTCTCGACCGATTTGCTTCCGAGAACACCTTCCGGTTTGAAGAGGATAAATATGAGAACCAGAACGAAGGCGGCAATACCGGCGTAGGCGGTACCCCCCGGTATATAGGCGCTCACGAATACCTCGGCGAAGGCGATCAGCATACTTCCGACGATTGCCCCATACAGGTTACCAAGACCTCCCACTACGGCGGCGGAAAAACCCTTTAGACCGAAACCTGCACCGAGGTCGAAGCGGATCACGGCGTAATAGGAGCCGATAAGAAAGCCGCCGAAACCCAGGATCAATCCCCCTACGATGAAGGTGACGTAGATGACGAGGTTGCGGTTGATACCGACCATGGTGGCAGCTTCACGATTCTGTGAAACC
>CAZJIN010000137.1:0-6886 GCA_964545955.1 uncultured Sediminispirochaeta sp. | reverse complement strand
TTTGCGGAAGGTATGAGGGATTAGACCAGAGAATTATCGACCTGTACGTGGATGATGAGATTTCCCTGGGGGATTACGTGATGTCTTCGGGGGAGGTTGCCGCCATGGTACTCATCGATACGGTATACAGATTGGCTGATGGGGTGATAAACGGCGAATCCCTGCAGGAAGAGAGCTTCCAGGGAGGACTGCTCGAATATCCGCACTATACACGACCCGCGGAATACATGGGTTTGTCGGTACCCGAGGTTTTGTTGTCGGGAAACCACGGAGAGATAGAGAAGTGGCGCGAAAGGAAGCGCTTGGAAAAAACAAAAAGGTTTCGTCCGGATTTATTGGATTCCAGTGATGGTTGAAATGTAGACGGATGTGTCTGATTAGAATATAATTGAAACAGAAAGGGGAAATAGATGAATTTAGTACAGGCAGTTGAAGCGGAACAGCTCAAAGAGGGCGTGGACAACTTTAAAATAGGTGATACCGTCAAGGTTCACTTCAAGATTGTTGAGGGAAGCAATGAGCGTATCCAGATTTTTCAGGGAATTGTGATCGCTATTAAGAACGGTGGCTTACGTAAGACCTTTACAGTGAGAAAAATTTCCTACGGCGTGGGAGTCGAGAGGGTTTTTCCCGTCCATTCACCCAGGATCGATCGGCTTGAAGTAGTTCGAAGAGGTCGGGTGCGACGGGCGAAGCTTTATTACCTGAGAGACCGTGTTGGAAAGGCCGCCAAGGTGAATGAGCTCATTCGACGTCGGGACCAGATCAAAAAGGCCGGCGAATAAACGTCGGAAATGTAGCTTATATGATAGAGCCGTCATCTGGCTTTGTAAGAGCTACAACAAACGGGTCTGACCAACTGAAGGTCAGGCCCGGATCACGCCTGTCTTTTTTTGTTCACAAGAAAATTTCAGAAAATACTTGGATTATCAGCCTGCAGGGACAAAAAGTCAGGATAAATTCGGATATTCCCCTTGAACTCGGGAAAATATTCCGTGCCGTGGTGCTCCGACAGGAGGGCCGGGTGGTCTTGAAGGTGCAGGAACAGACCGCGGTTATTGATTCGGTCATGGACAGGTTCTCTCTTCCCCATAACGATCAGGTGAAGCTGATACTGCAGGCCTTTATTCAGCAGGGTCTTCCCCTGAGAGAAGAGATCCTCCAGAGGGCTATTCTTTTTTTTACCTCTTTGAAAGAAACTAACAAAACTAGTGCCCGTTTTCTGGCCCTCCTCTACGACAAGGGGATCTTCCCGGACAGGGCTCTGTTTGAACGGCTCCAGTACATGCTCCGTGAACCGGCTGCGTTCCATCAAGGTGAAGAAAGGCAACGGGGAAATCATCCTGGGCACCAAGAGAAGAACGGGAAGAAAGAAAAAGAAAATAAAGAAAAAAAACTTGAAAAAATAAAGAAACAAATCGCGGTGCAGATGAAAAATGAAGGGCCGGGAGAGAATCTCCTACAGCTATTCAACCATATGAAGGCAGGAGGGGATAACTGGCTGGTGTTTCCAATCAGTTTTTCCGGTGAAAACGTCCTGCGGGAAGGGGTGGTGCGAATCCATACGGATCCGGCGGGCCGTACTGATAACTTCAGCGTTTCTTTCTACGGCAAGGGGGAGTTTCATTTTCGCGGAAGTCTGTCCAGCGGAAAAAGGCGAATAGCCTTTTTCATGGACCATCCTTCGAAAAGCGCGAATCCATCGACGTTAATTTCAGAATTGAAGAAAAAACTCCATAACCTGTCCTTCGAAATTGACGATACTATAAAGGGAGCTGAAATATTTTCCCCTTTTGAGGGTGAGAATTTGACCACATTGAAAAAGATCGATACCATAGTTTAGTGAGGCGGAATGGGGGAACAGAAGGCCGTTGCCTTGAAATATACAGAGGATTTGCCCGCGCCGTTCATAGCCGCCCGGGGAAAGGGCTCCCTGGCTTCAAATCTCGTAAGGATTGCGGAGGATGCGGGGCTTCCGATACAAAGGGACAACGATTTGTCGGAGATTCTGTTCCATCTTGAAGTGGGAAGTTTTATACCTGAGGAGCTGTATGAGATCATTGCTCGACTGTACACATTTGTACTTGAGATACAGGATGAAATATGAGAAATATTAATGTAAGTGAATTAATCCCCGGAATGAGGTATTCTAAACCGGTCTATATCGACGGAGAAAACCTCCTCGTTCCAGAGGGCATTGAGATAAAACAGAAGGATATAGACCGCCTGAAACGATGGGAGATAGAGGAAGTACAGACCGAGGGTGAGTTGATTTCCGATGAAGAAACCGGAGATCACTACCAGGGTATTGACAGCGACGGTCCGGTGTTCGAATACAACAAGGTGGTAGAACTGGCAGACACGGTGTTTCTCGATATGGATGAGGGAAGACTACCGGAAAAGGATCTCATCAATGAGATAGTTGAAAATGTATTCCAGCTTCTGATTTCAAAACCGGATCATCTGATAGGGCCTATGTTTCTCGTTCAAGAAACAAAGCATAATCTTTCCCAAAGCGCGGTGAACTGTATGATTCTCTCGGTCCTCATCGGCAGGAATTTGAAAATGCCGAACTATCAACTGATTAACCTTGCTACCGCCGCTCTGCTCCACGACGTTGGTATGACCAAGATACCCTCGGTTATTCTGGACAAGGATAGTGTCTTGAGTGATAGAGAGAAAAAAGTCATTACAACCCATCCTATTTATTCGTATAGAATAATCAGCAGGGAGATGGGATATGCCGAGGAGGTCGGGCGTACCGCCCTCTACCATCACGAAAGATGGGACGGCAAGGGGTACCCGAAACAGTTAAAGGGTAAAGAGATACCCCTGACATCACGAATTCTGTCGGTGGTAGATGCCTACGAGGCGATGGTTCGCGAGCGCCCCTACCGTGATTCAATGATTGGATATCGGGCCATGAGGGAAATATTGAATGATAATTCAAGACGTTTTGATTCAGAGATACTGAAGGTTTTTCTCAAGAGTATGGGGATTTACCCCGTAGGCAGTATCGTTATTCTCAACGACGGTTCTGTTGCAAAGGTCATAAAAAACCACAAGCAGGTTCCCTTGAGACCTGTGGTGAGGCTGCTTGTGACAAATTCCGGTAGAAAACTAACGGCTGACCAGCAAAAGGAGTTGGACCTGTATGATGAAGGCAACAGGTTTATTGTGAAAGCCGTGAGTGTGGGGGAGATGAAAAAAATCGGCAAGGTGAAGACCTAGTTGATGCTTTCCTGGCGAGAAGGAGAAGATCTGGTCGCCGAATATCTGAAGGGAGAGGGGTGGAAAATCCTGGTACGTAACTTTCGCACAAGACGTGGGGAGGTTGATATAATTGCCACGATTGACAGCACCCTTGCTTTTGTAGAGGTGAAAACATGGGGGTTGGCCGTCATGAATGATGTGGAGTATTCAGTCAACAGAAGGAAGATCAACACTTACACGCACTTGAGTCGTTATTTCATTTACACCCACAGGGAGTATGATGATTATTTCGTACGGTATGATCTGGCGTATGTAGATGCATCCAGCGGCAGGCTAAAATATCTGGAAAACGCCTTTACGGAGAACGGTTGATATGATTCGAATAGCAAAGCAGACTGATCCAAAGAGGATCGAAGAGCTGAAGAAGAAGATCAACGACAAAAAATATCTAACTACCGCGATAAACAGCCTGGCAGTTACCATAACGAAAGAGATTCTGGATACCAAAGAGGAGTAAAATTTGAGTAGAAGAAGCGGATCTTCAAGAAGGGGAAGGCGCAGGGGGGGGAATAGCGATCGTTATGAAAAAAAAGCGACCGTTGGAGACTCCGTTCAGCTGTCGTGTACATACTGTGGAAAAAGTATCAGACATCCCCAAATGGCCCTTGTATCACCTGAAAATGGAGAACCCATACATTTTGATTGTGTAATCGAAAAGCTCGGGAAAAATGAAAACCTGGCTCAATTAGAAAAAATTTGCTATCTTGGGCAAGGAACCTTTGGTATAATAAAGTTCAAATCCGGCTCATCCAATCGCGATTTTATCATAAAGAAACGGATACCCTACGAAAGTAAGGAAAAAACGGCTCAGTGGCGCAAAAAAATGAGGGAGCAGCTTGAGTCTACATGGTAAATCAATATGTCTTTGATGTACGCAATCCTGGGCCTTCTGGACCAGGAGCCACATTACGGGTACGAAATCAAACAGAAGTTTGAGAGCATGATGGGGAAGCTCTGGCCGGTATCCTACGGCCAATTATACCCAACCCTCCGAAAGTTGCAGGAGGAAAATCTCGTTACCATGAAAACCGTTCAGGGCAAAAAAGCTGTTGAAAAAAATGTGTACTCAATAACCCCCGGAGGGAGTGCTTCCTTTACAAAATGGCTGGAAAAACGAGAAAAAAAAGACCAACTTTCGGTGAAAGATGAGTTTTCCCTCAGCCTGTTCTTTCTCTCACGTCTCGATATCACAGATGTACGGGAACTCCTTCAGGCGAAGGAGCGTGAGATACAAGCCCTCTACAAGCTGTATCTCAGTGAGTTCAACAGTTATGGATTACACACACCGAATTACAAAAAGGCGCTCACCCGAAAAATGATTCTTCACATCGAAGCGGAGCAGAAATGGCTGGAAGAAGTGATACAACAATACACCTGGAGTGTATAGTGTGTAGGCTATCTTCCTCGCCATTCCTCGCCAGTTTCCTCGCGGCCAGTTTCCTCGCGGCCAGTTTCCTCGCGGCCAGTTTCCTCGCGCGAGATGCTAACTATCAGTAGCTCATTAGTGTTTTGATAACTTCCTGGGCCTTCTTTTGTACCGTCTTCAGGTAATTTCCCTGGGAGATGCGAATAAGGGCTCGGTAGACACTGGGGTCGTTGATACCCCCGTTCTGTTCGGCGAATTTTTCTATCGCGAGCAGCGCGGCATATCCGAAGTTCTGGTCGGGTGTGAGAATATCCTGATTCAGAACGCTGTAGGCGATAGCCTGGGTTACCTGGTTGTCTTCTATCTCAGCCCCCATGTTGCCGAGGGCATACACGGCTTCGGACAGAACCATAGGTTCATTGTCGGAGAGAAGTACGTTGATCAGGGTGTCCTTCGCGGCTTCCCCGCCGATCTTACCGAGGAGTTCACAAGACTTCCGCCGAACCTCGGGGAAGTTGTTGACCACTCTACGGCCTTCCCTGTAGGTCACTCCTATACCCTCGGAGGAGAGACTGTCTAGAATATAATGTGCTTCAGGATCTCCCGATCCGACATTGCCGTTCTCAATCAGTTCAGCCAGATTGTCCAGGGCCGAAAGCTTGGTTTCCCTTCCGTCACTGAAGGCCTGTTCTCCGATAATACGCATTTCCACACTCTGGAGAAAAAGTTCTTCTACTGTTTTCTCTTCTTCTGAGGAAGCGTTGGAGTCCTCCTGCTGAGCAATGAGTAGCCCGGGCGTCAGTAGAAGGAGAAAAGTGAGAATCACAATTGCGGCTCGTTTATTTTTCATAGTACACTCCATCGACAAAATCCTATCTTGTAATATTCCATCGACCATCCACCTTCTTAAGGGTATAAACGACGATCGGTTCATCATTTATTATCATATACGCCTTTACCTCGTTCTCCGATATCGCCTTGATATCGTCGATCCGAACGTCCCTTCGGCTGGCGACCACCACATAGTTGAAATAATCCTTCAGGGTACGCAGTTTGATATTGTATTTTTTCATTGTCGGCGACTCTGAATATTTTTTCAATACCTCCGGGTCATTATAATAATCAATATAGTCGGAGGTAAGATAATCCAACCATTCTTCATAATTATTTTTAGAAATAATATCGTTGAGTCTCTGTACCAGCTCTGAGAGATCTTTCTTTGTCGCCTGATACTCCTCTTCTCCCATTTCATAGGAATCATTGCCTTCAGGAGTCACTTCTTCTTCGTTAATATTCGTTTCACCTTCGTCGGGGGCCTGCTGAACCGCCTCTTCTTCCTTCGCATCCGGGGCAGGCGAAGTCTCCTGCGGAGCTTCAATAGGTGAAGGGACGGGATCAGGAGACTCTTCATCCTTCAATTCGATGGAGGTGCACCCCACGTATAGGAAAACCATGCACAGAGTAAAGATGAATAATGTGGTCGTAACGTACCGTCCCATTGTTTATAAGTTTATCTATCTGAGGGTTGTTTGTCAAAACTATTTTTCACAAAAAGGTTGATTACAAGAAATTATAGGGCCTGAAAGACTTCTAAAATGAGAATTGCCGTTACCGCCTTGACGTATCGAGATATGCTCATTACACTTCCTTCATGCTGAAAGCAGTTTTTCCCGGAACCTTCGATCCTCCCACGAACGGGCACCTTAACCTTATTGAGAGGGCTGCGGGTATTTTTGAAAAGCTCTATGTTGTGGTTGCGGTGAATCAGGCAAAGCACTGTCTTTTCTCCGCGGAGGAGAGGCGCTCTATGATGGTGGGGCTTCTGCAAAGATACCGGAACGTTGAGGTGAAGCTATGGGATCGGTTGATTGTCGATTTCGCGGGTGAATACGATGCGAAGATAATGCTTCGCGGGGTGCGTGCCCTGGCCGATTTCGGCTATGAGTTTGAGCTTGCCATGACGAACAAAGGTCTCCGTCCGGAACTGGAAATCATGTTTATGCCCACGGACCCGCAATACTTCGTGCTTCGTTCTTCAGCCATCAAGGAAATTGCAATGCTGGGCGGCGATGTTTCAACGATGGTTCCGCCGGAGGTGATCAACGCCTTGAAGAACAGACTAAAAAAGGAAAATTCCTCCGATACCGCAAAGTCCTGAAGAATCAATTTTCAGTTCAGTGCTTGATATGCGGGGGGAGTTGACAATCAATGTGTATTGCGTTATGTTCATTTGACTGTAATCAAAGA
>CAZJIN010000136.1:0-6899 GCA_964545955.1 uncultured Sediminispirochaeta sp. | reverse complement strand
ATTTTTCGATGAGGCAATTCTTTTTTTGGGTTAGATTTTTGATGAGTCAACGCGTTCCCTTGATACTTTTATTATAACAACCTACCATAAGATTACATGTGTCCGGCTCTTTTTTTAGGAAGGAAAATATGGAAAAAAACAGGGTGAAAGAATATTTGGAATCCATTAAGAAGGGTATTGCTTCTCTCAAAGATTATGATTCGAAAGAACTTTTTCTTCTTCATCACAATGATTCAGATGGTCTTACTTCTGGAGCTATTCTTTTAAAAGCTTTTCAGAGAGAGGGTTATCATGTGACCAGCTTCTCCCTCGAGAAGCCTTATCCGGCTGTTCTCAAAAAGCTTTTTAATGAAAACAGCGGAAAGATTATTGTTTTCGCCGATTTCGCGGGAATAATTGCGCCAATGCTGTCCGAGTTGAATAACGGAAAGAATCTTGTTCTTGTCCTTGACCATCACAGGGCTAAACCGGTTATTGATGATGAAACTGTCCTTAATATGGATCCCGATCTTTTCGGATTAAGAGGTGACAGGGACATATCCGCGTCTGTTGTATGTTATCTTTTCGCAAAGGAACTGAATCGAATCAATGAGGACCTTGTTCATATTGCCGCTTTCGGGGGCATCGCGGATTTTTACTATCTTGATGAAGATGTTCATTCCTTTAACAGAGATTGTGTTGAAGATGCCTGTGCCGTCGGACTTATGAGGATTGAATACCGGAATGAAAAGGAAAGGTTTATTATCAGGCTGGGAGAAAAAGAGGTAGATGTTGTGGAATTCTATCCTCTCCTTGATACGCTGGGGGGAGTCGCTTTTTATGACAAAGGCCCTGAAAAGGGTATCGATCTTCTCCTTCACGGCTTAAAAGACAGGCATATTGATGACATAAAAAAATTAATGTCTATCAAAGAGAAGCTTTTTTCCGCAGAACTAGAACGAATAAAGAACAAAGAGTATAACGAAACCGATGATATTTTCTGGTTTGATGTTGAAGACAGGTTTGCGCCGATGGGAGTTAAAATGATCGGTATTTTCTGCGAGGAAATTGTGGATACGGAATATGTCAACGGTCAAAAATATCTGGCCGGTTTTCAGAGAATCCCTGACTCGGTTCCCGGATTTGGTAAGCTTAATATGGGACAGACAAAAGTCTCGATGAGAACACCAACCTCACTTTCAAAAAAGATCATGGATAAAAAGATTCCGGGGCTTAATGATTTTCTCCCAGAAGCTACCCTAAAACTGGGCGGATTTGCCGACGCGTGTCACAGTATAGCAGCAGCTACCACAATCGATATTGGTATGGAAAAAAAGCTTATGAAGGAAGTACAGAATACTTTAAATTCAAAGAAGAAATAATACTCTAAAAAGGGGAAGAAAATGGGTAAAGGAAACGCCTACGGAAAAAACATTCTGATCGGGGACCAGTTTGTACTGAACGGGGTACCGGCAATAGTTTCAGCTTTGCCGTACAAAACAGAGACTATTGTAGAGCGGGATGATTCTGTTGAGGGATTTGCTGTTGAAGATAACAGGGTAGAGGTTCCCGGATATAAAAAGAAAAAAGAAGCCGCGTGCAAAAAATCTTATGAAATGATGATAGAAGCCATGAATATCGATCTAAGGAAGAACCCGATCAGGATCAAAGTTGGGGGAGACCTGCTTGCCGGAAGTGGTGTCGGTGCGAGTGGAGCGATCAGTGTTTCCTTTGGAAAAGCATGCAATGATGAATTTAAACTTGGAATGGATCTTCTTGAGGAAAACAGGATCGGATGGGTAGGTGAACGTTCCTACCATGGGATTCCCAGTGGTGTAGATAATACGGCATCAACTTTCGGAGGACTCATGATGTATATAATCAGAGACGGAAAAAAGATGTATGAAAGAATCGTTCCGGCAAAACCTCTTTATGTTGTTCTCGCGAACAGCGGAGTTACCTACAACACGGCTCTTCTTGATGAGCATGTTGAAGGCCTCATCAATAACAATGCGGAAAAATTCTATACAAACATGAGCAAGGTAACTTCTCAGGTTTATGAAATGAAAAAGGCAATTGAGACAGGAGATCTGCAGGCGGCAGGCGATATCATGGTAGAAAATCATGAGCTTCTCATTGATATGGACCTGAGTCATGAGAGACTGGTTGAGCTATGTGAAAGGGCAATAAAGATGGGGGCTTATGGGGCTAAATTAACGGGAGGGGGCAGAGGCGGGTATATGGTCTCTCTTGTTGAAAGCCCCGAAATGCAGGATAAAATCGCATCAGCCTTTGAGAAAGATGATATCCCGGTGATTAAAGCACAGCTTGGTCTCGGAGCAGTTGATGATGTGAAATTCAGGATACTCACTTAATCAGATTTGGTTTTGTAAGTAATTACAGAGGGCGTTCATTTGAGCGGACGAAGAGAAAAGCCCCGTCCCAAAGACGGGGCTCCTAGTTTCAGGGTTTTTAATCCCTATTTGATAGACAGTCCCAGACTCGGTTCGATGGTATAATCTCGTCCCGGCTGGAAGTTGAACTTCTGTTCGACGGAAAATCCACCTGTAATCACCTGTATGGTGTGCTGCCCGGGGTTCACCTGGAAGCTATGTCCATTCTGACGATTCCCGTCCACATAGATCTCCACCTTGCTCGAGGCTCCCTTGTCTTTCGAGTTGAGCAGGTTCGCGGGGAATTTCACCAGAATCCTGGCAAATGCCGGTTCCAGGTTCGCGTAGATTTCTCGGTTCTGATTCAGGTTCACCGTTGCGTTAAAATCCTGGTACCCGAACTCAGTAACACGAATACTGTAGGAACCGGGCTTCAGGTTGTCTGAAAAGCTCGTCATCCCCTGGGGATTGCCGTTGATAAAAACCTTGGCCCCCCTGATATTCGAGTTGATCGTCAGATTGTACTCAATGGGCTGAAGGGTTGCGTAAACAGTTTGGTTGCCGGTCAGATTGATCGTCTGCTGCCAGTCGAAATACCCGTTGGCTCGAACAGTTACCGTATGGGTCCCGGGTTCGACGCTAGTCCGATTGCCCTTAATACCCTGCCCGTCTATCAATACCGAATAACTATTTACGTTGGCGTCGATAGATAGCTGGTACTCCCTGGGTTGCAGGTTCGCTGTTATGGTCTGATTGCTGTTTACATTTACATTCTGCTGCCAGTCAAAGTAACCGCTTGCCCGCACGGTTACCGTGTGGCTTCCGGCTTCGATTGTAGCCTGATTGCCCTTAATACCCTGCCCGTCTATCAGCACCGAATAGCCCTTTACATTGGCGTTCACGGTGAGTTGGTAATTTTTCGGTTGTGAGCTAAAACTACCAGATCGTTGTGCAAAGGTGATAGATGGTAATACAAGTACGAAAATAAGCAATAATAGAGTGGTTTTCATATGATTCCTCCTGGAAATAGCAAAATTGAACAGTTAATACTACCAACACTGTAACGATAAATACTTTTTTAGTCTTCATCATACGAACTGATCAACAGACACTATCTGAAAAAGAACAAGTTTTAAACAGAACCGGGCCTGCTGTTACAACAGACACCGGTTCTGAAAAATGCTTCTTTTACACGTTTTTTACCTCAGCGACTCTACCCGCGTCATTCCGTTGGCCGGACCACCTACATGCTTGATGTGCAGCCTATAAGTACCGCGGTTCAAACGAAGGGTATACCCGTTCCCCACTTCGGAGGAAGACGGGGTGGCAACCTGATTTCCACCCTGGTCATAGATAACAGCTTTACTGTCGTCGAAGAACCCGCCGCTCCGCTGGTAGGCGATAACCTTATACTCGCCCGTGCGGTCTGCAACGAACTCGTATTTGAACTCAGTCTGTGAACCAGGCTGCATATCGACAGTGACTGTCTCACCCAGCTCCAGTCTTTGGTACTGCCCCCCGCTTTGGGAAGATCCCCCTGTGGAGGGACCGGCATTGCCGGAGTTTGACCTTGAGGTGTCTGAAAGAGATACCTCGTAATACAAATGGGCAAAGCGGTCTCCGGTATTCGGAGAGTAAATTGCCTTCACCTCCGAGCCATATTTCGCGACTAGGTCGTTCTGGTTGCCCCAGGGATTCGGGTTTATACCAACCGTCCGACGGTTGTTCGAATTGCGATATGCCTGGGGTTGGAACCAGAGATTTTCACCTGCCGGTTCGTACCATTTCCAGTTACGGTCGGTTTTCATTACCACCTGGCCCCCGTTATTTACCGCGACCATCATAAAACCGTAACTCCCGCCGCGGCGGGTTCCAACTGTAATAATATCCCCTTGTTTGATAGTTCCCCGCAGTTCAAAGGGCTCCCGGGGGGCTTCATCACCCCGCACTTCATAGTTGGGGTTGAAGACTTTAAGTGGACGTCCGTTGATGTAGATATCCGCCGTGTCGGCGGCGTGCCAGTAGAAGGTAACCGGTATTCCGCCTCTATTGGAGTCATCGGCCACCGGTTTTGCCGGGGGCTGGGCTTTTGACTTGGATTTAACTACCCGCTGGAGTTGAGCGTTGAGGCTCTGGTTGGAACTGATATTCACTGTTCGGTTCCAATCCTGGTACCCCGATGAGGAGACGCGGATAGAATAACTGTCGGCTTCGTATCTTCCGGAGAAGGGAGTAGTTCCCACCCTCGAGCCGTTTAGATACACCTCCGCCCCGCCGACATTGGAGTTGACCGAGAGCCGGTAGCGCAGGGGCTGCAAGTTCACGTTTATCGTCTCGTTGCCGGTTACATTTACACTATGTTGCCATTCGGAGTAGCCCTTTGCACGAACGGTTACCGTATGCCCTCCAGCCTGCACATTTACACGGTTGCCCTTGATAGCCTGACCGTCTATGTAGACCTGGTAGCTGCTTACATTTACATTGACCGTAAGCTGGTAATTTTGCGGTTGTGTTTTAGAACCAAAACTGCCGGAACGCTGCGCACATAGTACGCTGGTAATGAGCATAAAGCCCATTACCAGCAAAACAATAATATTTCTCTTTCTCATAGTCACCTATCTTATCTTATCTCATCCACACCTATACCGATAACGCCGTCAGAACCGATACTACGTATGCTGCTTTGTATATCTGGATCGGCAGTATGTACGGTAAAGTTAGTGTCTGAAGTGAACCGCATTGTAAGCACCTGTAATAAATTTTCATAGGTGTTGTAGGGCAACTCCCATGTTCCGTAGTGTTCATTTCCCTTCATTGCGTATACTGTAGCCCAGGCACTGGGATGATCTATTTCAAGACCTGCGTTCAATCCTGTGATTGATGAATTAGCGTAAGAAGTACCGGTTGTAGTGTCGTATCTTCCATAATTCTCTACAAAGAAACGAATATCCGTATCATCACTCCCACCTGTTCCGTCCACATCTGTCGGCGCTCCAGTCACCGTAATCGTCTCTACCCGGGGTATGCCGGCATCAGTAACATCTAATGGATAATCTTCAGATGCCGGCGCTGTGATATCGCGATCAAGACTTACAGTACTGTATGCAGTGGTGACATAATCAACAGTAGTTCTTGGAGCAGGAGGCACCGTGGCCTTCAGATCCAGATCGTAGGAGATATCCTCCCATGCAAGGATGACTGTAAAAACATTAGGATCGACATTCGGGTAGGCCATTAAAGGGGGCATTTCCTGATTGTCACCCGATATATCTACATACACAGGTACGAAAACCCAACCAGTCTTCTGCCCGGTCAAAATATATTTGCCCGCCTCTACTTCATCAAAGCCATACAAACCTGTTGACCCAACACTTCCTGAAGCTATAGTTGTCCCACTTTCGGTCTTGAGCATGACGCTTGCACCGACGAGAGAGACACTTGAATCACCTGTTTTAGTCAAGGCATCGGCATCCCTTGCCGCTTTGACATTCAAAGCTTCTCCTGAAACACTGTAGGTACGAAACACCTCCTCCAACAGGAAGTCACATCCGACCATTGCAAAAATCACCGACACCATTATTACGAGCAGGGCCAGTTTTTTAAAGTTTTTCATTCTTCACCTCCAAAAAAAATACAAAAATTAAATTTTTCATAAAATTAGTTTTACACATTTTATCCAATATTTCCAGTGAAATCGATTATTTTTCCGCCGGTCCTCCCCTCCTTTTCAGTATCAACTTCCATTATGTAGGTATAATAGGTAGAAACCCCCACCAGCCCCAGCACGATGACAGGAAGGATTCCCTTCAGGCAGCCACCTTTTTTTTGCTTCTTCCCTTTCCTTGCCATACCTCACAGTATATATCATGCAAAAAAGACTTCAAGGCGAAACCGAATTTTTCCCGCGCAATCCCGCAATCCCGCGATCCTGGAATCCCTCCCCCGTACTATCTGTTAACTCTATTGTTAAACCTGCCGACACTTTTATTAATAGACTATGGAAAAATACGAACAGTACCTGAAGGATTTACCGATCATCCCCGTGGTCGCGACGAAGATCATCAGTATTCCCGAGGAAGATAAAAACATCTCCTTCGCCGATGTGGCAAAACTTATACAGGTAGATCCCGGCCTCACCACGAAGGTTCTTAAAGTGGCGAATTCAGCCATGTACGCACGTCAGCGCGAAATCACCACCCTGCAGATGGCCATCACCCTTCTCGGCTTCAAAAACATCAAGAGCCTTATTATTTTTACCGCCGCGGCAAACATGTTTTCAAAACACAAGAACGCCCCTTTTTACAAAATCTTCTGGCGGCATTCGGTCCTCACGGCGTTCATCTCCAGAGAAGTGGCGGCGAAAGAAATACCCAATATATCCAGAGAGGAGGCCTTTGTCGCCGGACTGCTCCATGATATTGGAAAAGTAGCCCTCTACCACGTGAGAACGGAAGAATACGAAGTACTGTTACGGGAAAAAGAACGGACCGGAGCCTCGACAAGCTCCCTGGAAAAATCGACCTTCGG
>CAZJIN010000135.1:0-6932 GCA_964545955.1 uncultured Sediminispirochaeta sp. | reverse complement strand
TTTCATCAGGGGAGGATCGTACAGGGGCGCAGTGAAGAATCCCTGTTAAGGGAGGCGAAGGTTCTGACGGATTTGTCCGACTTCAAGGGTTATATCCACGACGTGGGAGGGCCGACTGCCAATTTTTACGTACCTGCCTGTGAAAGACAGCTCCGACACGGAGCCTGTTCGGGTCGGCAGTGCCTTTTTCCCGAGCCTTGTCCCCAACTCAGGCCGAACCACCGTGATTTTCTCCAGGTGTTGCGAAAATTGCGCCGACTTCCCGGTGTGAAAAAGGTGTTCCTCCGTTCGGGCATACGCTTCGACTACCTTCTGCGCGACACAACCGGCGGAGGCGAGGAGTTTATGAAGGAGCTGTGCCAATACCACGTGAGCGGTCAGCTGCGGATCGCCCCGGAGCACGTGTCGGATCGCGTTCTGAAGGTGATGGGCAAGCCGGGCAGTGAGGTTTTTCGTCGTTTTGCGCGGAAGTTCGAGGAGACCAACAGGGTATTGGGAAAAAAACAATATCTCCTTCCCTATTTTGTAGCCGCCCACCCCGGTTCGACCCTGGAGGACGCGATTGAGCTGGCAGAGTTTTGCCGGGACGAGCATTTCATTCCCCAACAGGTTCAGGAGTTCTACCCGACCCCGGGGACGATCGCCACTTGCATGTACTATACGGGGATTGATCCCCGCACTATGGAACCTGTCTACGTTCCCAAGGGCGGTCGTGAGCGGAGAATGCAGCGGGCTCTCCTGCAGTACAACCGTCCGGAGAATTTCAGCATTGTGAGGGAAGCCCTGCGCAAGGCGGGAAGGACCGATCTCATCGGCAGTGGACCGAAGGCGCTGGTTCCCTCGGAGGGAGGGGGAGGAAAAAAAACAAGCCCCGGGAAGGGAAGGCGGGGAAGGCGGGGAAGGTGAGGTAGGTGAGATAGGTGAGGTAGGTGAGGTAGGTGAGAGCCCACCGTAGCTGCACAGGTATGACGGTGTACCGTGGGGTAGTGCTTTTCATTGCTTCTTGAATATAGTAGTATCGGGGCATGCAGCTACAGCCTTCGGAAACCCACAACTTTCGAGCCTTCCTGTGGCACGCGATTTTTCTCTCCATCACCGTTACTTTCACCGAGGTGAATACGGTCATACCGGCGATGATCCTTCAGATCGGCGGGGCTGAGATCCATGTGGGGATTGTAACGGCGATCATGATCGGGGTGCCCCTGATCACCCAGCTTAATTTTGCGGGATTTCTCCACGGAAAACGTCGGAAGAAGCCCTATCTCCTCTTCGGTATCAACTTGAGAGTCCTCTCCCTGGGGGCGATTGCCTTTACCATAATCTCCGTACAGTATCTCACGGTATTACAGGCCCTTCTTTTGATCTACGGGGAGTTGCTTCTTTTTACCCTGAGCGGGGCTTTCGCCGGACTGTCGTATGTGGACCTGGTGGGGAAGAGTTTTTCCCGGGAGGTGCGACGGCTTTTCTTCACCCGAAAACAGCTGATATCCAGCATAGGAATATTGGTGTCCGCCCTGCTGGCCAGGCAGATTCTTGCGATGGTGGACTATCCACATAACTATTTTATTCTGTTCCTCGCGGCGGCGGGGGTGCTGCTGGTGGCGACCGGGGGCTTCTGGGCAGTCCGGGAGGAGCCGGGCGGCGCGGTCGAGGCATCGGGATACCTGCAGACCCTGAAGTCGATACCTCGGGTTCTAAAAGAAGATCCGAACCTGAGGACCTATATTCTCTTTGTCAATTCAATCGGATTTCATGTGGCCCTGACACCCTTTTATGTGACCCTGGCCAGACAGCGGTATTTTCTCGATCCCGCCCTGGCGGGAAACCTGTTGTTTTTCCAGATAGTTGGGATGGTGAGTGCCAGCCTGATCTGGCCGCTGCTGGTGAAACGGTACGGTTTCAAGGGGGTTCTGAGGGTCTGGTCTACCCTGTCGATGGCCCTTCCGCCTGTGGCCCTGGTGGTCGGCTGGCTGCTGCCACTTCCCTTTTATCTGGCTCTTTTTCTCTTTACCGGCGCAACCGTCAGTGCCCGTCTGGTGAGCCAGGACGCGGTGATTGTGGAACTGACGACCGGGGCAAATCGGGTTCTGTACACCGGAATCATCGGGACTCTGAATCTCTCCGTGGCTATTTTTCCTATTCTTCTGGGATCTTTGATTGGTTTTATCGGGTATGTGCCGGTATTTATCGGGGTAGGGGTGCTGGCGGTGATCGCGAGATTGCTTCTCCTGCGCCTCTGTTGTCCGGTGGATGCGCGGGAGCTTCCTCCGAATTGGGGGCAGAAATGATACGGGTGAAAATTAAATGAGCAGTCATCTCCGTTTTATCATCGCGGCGGCCCTGATTCTGTGTGTTATTTTTGGTGGGGTCCTTGGGTTTATGTTCATTGAAGGGTGGTCGTTCTCCGACAGTCTCTACATGACCATGATAACCCTCACCACCGTCGGATTTAACGAGGTCCATCCGTTAAGTGAGACGGGGCGCCATTTTACCATTCTTTTTCTCATAATCAGTATTGGGACAGTGGGGTATTCAATTACCACGGTGATTTCATTTCTATTTGAAGGGCATTTCGCGAAGGCAATGAAGGAGCGAAGGATGGAGCGAACACTAAAAAGAATAAAAAACCACTATATTATTTGCGGATGCGGAGATATCGGCAGAGAGGTCGCCCTGGAGTTTCAGCGGGTGGGTGAAAAATTCGTGGTGGTGGATAAAGTCCCGGAATCTTCAGAACTGGGGGATGATACTTCTATTCTCTTCGTCACGGGAGATGCCGTGGAGGAGTCTGTGCTCAAGGAGGCGGGGATCGAACGGGCAAAGGGTCTCATAGCGGCGCTTCCCGAGGACACGGCCAATGTATTTGTCGCCCTGACCGCGCGGCAGATGAATCCGGACCTGAAAATTGTGTCCAATGCCTCGGATGAACTGACTAAACGAAAGATGCTCAAGGCCGGGGCGGACCGTGTGATAGCCCCTTATCAGATTGCGGGTCGCAGGATCGCGTCCACCATTTTACGCCCGTCGGTGGTGAATTTTCTCGATGTGTTCGTTGACGGTGGCGATATTTCCATGCGTATCGAGGAATTTGTGATCGGTCCCTCCTCCAGTCTTGCGGGAAAATCCCTGCAGGATGCGAATATCGGCCAGAATACGGGGGTTGTGGTCCTTGGAATTATGTCGGGTGACGGTAATGCCCGAACCGAAGCCTCCGGGACCTTCCAGCTCAGTGCCGTGCGTATTCGGGCCGGGGATGTTCTCATTGCCATGGGCAGCGAGGAACAGCTGAAAAGCCTCGAGGAATTTGTGAAAACACGGGAGTCTCATTCAAAATAATAATTGCCGGTGCGCCGTTGAGTTTCAGTGCGCAGTTGAGTTCCAGTGCGCCGCTAGTTGCGGTTGCGCCGCGGACCCTAAAAATAGATGAATTCATCGGGATTCAATCTTAGAAGAAGTTGAACACCCCCAATAAGCCCGCAAGAAGGGTGAAGCCTATCCATTCCTGAAGATGAGATCTTACATACTCTCCGATTCTTTCCATCTTGCTGTTTTCGATCTTCATGATTGAGTTTCCCATGGCCGTCTCCCCTTTCTCCCGTCTCTATAGAACAAGAGGAGGGAAAGCCATCTCATGCTTTAAATTTTATATCATGAAGTAAAAAAATGAAATCTTTTAAAGAAATCCGGCGACAATCCGGCGACAAAACAGTCGGTGTCTTCTAATATTTGTTTTGTACTCTCAAAAACCCTCTGAAGGGGATGGGAAGAAAATGTGGAGTTGTGGAAAAAATAAAAATATTCCCCTGATCTTATACGGAATCGTGGTTCTGTCACTTTCGAGTTGCGCGGGGCAGAGCGAACCGGAAGGAGCTGTATGGATGGATTCCCATGGTAGGGACACATGGGCCTATTGGTTACAGAATATTGAACTCGAGCGCTTGAGAAACAGCTCTTTCGATCTTGTGATGATCGACTATTCACGGGACGGGCGGGATAGCAGTGCTTTTTCCAGGGGAGAAATAGGCGATCTTCAGGCTGCCGGGAAGAAGGTCTTCGCCTATTTTTCAATTGGGGAGGCTGAGGACTACCGTTTTTACTGGAAATCGGATTGGGAGACGGGGTCCCCTTCATTTATTGGGGAGGAGAATTCGCGCTGGGAGGGGAATTACAAGGTGCGGTATTGGGAGAGCCGGTGGTGGGATGAGGCGATTGAACCGTATCTACAAAAAATCCTGGATGCGGGGTATGACGGGGTCTACCTGGATATTGTGGACGCGTATTATTACTGGGGGAGGGGAGATTCGGAAGAGCTGAACCTTATGGCGGACCGGATGGTTGATCTCATACTCAGAATTTACGAGTACGGAAACAGCTTCACGGGGGCAGCTTTTTCCGTGTGTATCCAGAATGGTCTTGCCATAGTTGAAGCGGCTACCGAGGTCAAGGCGGAAAACCTGCTGAATACAATATCCCACGCCTCTCTGGAGAGCCTCTTTTTCAACACTACGGCGGCGAACAGATCCTACCGTCTGAAGTTGGTGGAAGAATTCAATGACCACGGGATCATTCTACTTAATGTTGAATACATAGATGGCCGCAGGGTCGATGAGTATCGGGATTTTTTATCCCGTGTCTCCGTCCCAATTCGCGGTCTTGTCGCGGACGCCGACCGGGCACTTGCGACGATGCCCTTTCCTCCATGACTCGGATCACGGGCCAGTTCTTCTCTCAGTTCCCCCTTGTGAAGGAGATCGTGGTTTTTCCCAGGGTCGCTTCCAGGATCAGATTGCGATTGTCCCTGTACCGGTACAGAATTTTTGCCCCTTCAACTCGAGTGACGGAGGATCCTTCGTTCAACTTTAGACGGAAACGAAAGCCCGGGGGGGCAATGACGGTAATTTTTTCCCCGTCGGAGTTCTGAGAAACCTCCATGTTCCGGGAGTCATAGGTGCGCAGGATTCGACCTGCTTCGTCGGCGGTGACGAACTCAAGCCAGGGGTAATGACGTTGAACAAAGGACAACGTATCCTGCAGACCCTTTTTCAACTCGGGCCAGTGAAGACCGCGGGACCTGACGGGGTCGAAAATATCATCGGCGTGGATGAAATGTGCCCAGACACCGTAGCCCATGATTCCCGATACGATATTTGCCTTCTGAGCGGAGTCGAGGATATAACCGGAGGTGGTGCGGGGAAAATTGTAGAGCCCGTCTATATCGGAATTGCAGCCGAATTCGGTGACCGTCTCCTTGCTCGGGCTTGAGATGACCGTACTGATCACCTTGATCGAGGGGAATACCTCCACCACGGCCTCCACCCCTTCTTCGCATACCAGATTGTGGGGGGCTACGTAGGTAGTGGGGAGATTGTGAGCACCAAAGAGGCGTATCCATTCCTCCCTGGCTGTTTCAAGGGCTTTCTTCATCGATTGCTTGTCGGGCCAGTAGCCAAGCTCGGGCATTCCGTCATCCAGTAATAAGGAACGGTGATTGTAGCCGTGGAAGGCCAATTCATGGCGGGAGGCAATGATTTCGCGGGCGATCTCGGTTGAGGGTTGTCCCCGACCGATGAAGAATTCCTCTATCACGTAGGGTGGTTTGTTCGCCGAATTGTATTCAAAAATGAGATAGGTGCTAAAGGGGATATCGTAGCGATCAAAAAGGGTTTTGATATCGGGCCACCATGTGTTGGTAAAGAAATCCGTGTCGGTTACGGTGAGCGGTTTCTTGATCGTGTTGTACATCGGGAGGGGCCAATCGTCGAGGAACATCGTTGCGATTCCGGGTATGCCGCTTATTCCGACGGGGCGAAGGGAGAGGAACGACTCTATAAGCAGTCCCCGAAATGTTTTGTCCTGGAAACCTTCCCAGTTCCACACGAGAACCTTTCCCTCCCTTCGTTGAAGCGACCAGAGGAGGGGAACCATGTCTGTTGAGTCGGAGGCAATCGTGGTAGTTTTTGCCACTTCAGGGGGAAAGGGACCCGGCCGCCATTGATACCCCTCGTGAGAAAGGGACAGCCCTTCTCCCAGTATGAACCCGGGGGGGAATCGATAGCCGCTCACCGTTGTTCTCTGGCGTCGAGTTCCGGAGAGTCCGAGCAGGGGCTTGAGAGAGGAGAAATTCCCGGAATAGAGAGAGACAATACCGCCACCCCTTTCCAGGAAGGGGTCGAAAAAGGAGCTTGTAAGACCCGCGTCGTCGGGCAGGATCAATCCCGCCATGGTGAATGGATAGAGATCCTGGGGGACAAGGTTCGCGAAGCGCGATCGTTTTATCACCTCGTAGTCCATATTAGCCCTGGTGAGTATGGTTTTGGCGTTTTCAAGGGTCAGGCGGATTGCCTCATTGGAGGGATCCGTCAGGAGGACAATCTTTTCAGAATAGGAGGAGGGAAACAAGGCTTCCACCAGGAACTTCTCCATATCGAGGAGCATGGTGACTTTCCCGTCGATGTAGTGGTAGATATAGCTTCCCAGGGCAAAACCGCCGTTACGGTTGCTCACAATCACCGGACTCTCATCGTGATCCTTGTCTTTCCTGCTAAGGGAGAGATAGACCTTCAGCTGTCTGTCGGCGGGAATGAAACGGTAGTAGAACCTTGAGATATCAACATCCTGACGGCCGCCGCGTTCTGTCATGGCGCGATCGATCGTCTCGATCCGCAGGAGGTCTGACCTGTCCGTCCACTCGTAGGCGTAGCGGAGACCCAGAAGACTGAGGGCGGTGTTTATTTGCTCTTTGGGGAGGTAGGTACCGGTTTCGCTGTTGCCGAAGGCCCCGAAATTTCCCATCACGACATATTTCTTTCCCGAAGTGACGACATCCCGTATAAACTTGAGATAGGCTTCGGGCTCCTTCATTGTTCCGCCGCGGAACCAGGAGATGACCGCTCGAAAATCATCCGTATTTTCGGGGATTCCCCGGGCTATAT
>CAZJIN010000134.1:0-6937 GCA_964545955.1 uncultured Sediminispirochaeta sp. | reverse complement strand
GAGGAGAGGATTCGCAATCTGAGCAAGCAGATAGCCGAAAATGAGGCCTTTAAGCGGATCAAGAAGAAAGAACAGTTTCGTCGCTATGTGGAGCTTTATATCATCAAAGTACTCAGCACGGGTTAAACCGTGGGGGAGATTTCGAAGAACGTATGCTGAATCTTTTATAATCAGTCCAGACCATAATGATAGAAGAACCGGATCTAAGCAATTCACTTATTCTCGTAGTAGACGACGTAGAGCTCAACGTTGAAATAGCCCGGGCGATGCTGAAAAAAGACGGGTATCGGGTGAATGTGGCCTATGAAGGTGGAGCAGCCCTGGCGTCAATTCGGGAGGAGAAGCCGGACTTGATACTGGTCGACATTATGATGCCGAGGATGGACGGATTTTCCCTGGTGAAGGCAATCAAAAAGGAGGACGGAACCTCCGATATACCTGTAATTTTTTTGACTGCCCGCAATGATAACGAGAGTCTTTCCCAGGCCTTTGAGCTGGGGGCGGTGGATTATATCACAAAACCATTTCGCGGGACGGAACTACGGGTACGGGTACGAAACCATCTCAAGCTCAGATATGTTCAACAACGGCTGCAGGAGGCAAACGCCTCGAAGGACAGGTTCTTTTCCATTATTGCCCATGACCTGCGCAGCCCTTTCACCGCGCTTGTGGGTATGTCCCGGTACCTGGCGCAGGGGATCGAGACCCTCGACATGCAGACCGCGAAGGAGTTTCTGGAGGGGATTTACAGGTCCTCGAAGAATGCCTTCACCCTGCTTGAGAATCTGCTGGAGTGGTCGAGAATTCAGACCGGCCGGGTGGCACTTTCACCGTCAATGATCGACGTGATCCAGTTGATCGAAAATAACCTTTCTCTGGTTGAAACGAATTTGACCACAAAAGGGCAGACTGTAAAGAACCATTTGGAAAAACCTGTCCTCGCCTATGTCGACGAGAATACCGTCGACACAGTCATCAGGAATCTCATTACCAACGCCGTAAAATTTACCCCCCGGGGAGGAACTATTGAGTTTTTCAGCAGAAAAACCCCTTCAGAACTGATGATCTCAATAAGAGACGACGGGGTAGGAATGACCGCCGAGCAGATAGAGGGGCTTTTTCGTGTGGACGTACGGTCGAGCACCCCGGGGACCGAGCAGGAAAAGGGAACCGGCCTGGGAATGGTGCTCTGCAAGGAATTTGTTGAGAAAAACGGGGGAGAGATCATCCTTGAGAGTGAAGTGAACAAGGGCACCATGATTACCTTCACCCTGCCCCTCGAACCGCCGGATTGAAGGATTCGATCACTGCCCCGCCCGAAATATATAGCAAATTTTACACTTAGCCTGCCCTAACAATTGACCTTTTTCTTTTCCACGCTCTATAATTAAAAAGTTCATCACCAACGGCATCGGAGGAACTTATGGAAAAAATATCCCTTCTATTATCGAGTAGAAAAGATTCAGTGGTTGAAAGTCCAATCAGAAAACTCGTTCCCTTCGCTGATGCGGCAAAGCAGGCCGGCGTTTTTGTATATCATCTGAATATCGGTCAACCGGATATCAAGACAGTTCCTGAGATGAGGACAGCCTATTCTAATCTACCCGACGTAGTAGCCTATGGTCCGAGTTCAGGTTTGCCGGAATTGCGTGACAAATTCGTTGAGTACTACGCGGGATATGGGATAGAACTCAAACGAGACCATATTAATATCACCACCGGCGGCAGCGAGGCGATAATCTTTGCTCTCATGGCGGTTACCTCGCCCGGTGATGAGATAATCATTCCCGAACCCTACTACGCCAATTACAACGCCTTTGCCTCCATGGTGGGCGCGAAGGTGGTACCGGTGACTACTACCCTTGAGGAGGGGTTCCATCTTCCCGATACAGGGGATTTTGAGAAGAAGATAGGGCCGCGTACCCGGGCGATCATGTTCAGCAATCCGGGGAATCCCACGGGGGCTGTTTTTTCAAGGGAAAAGCTTCAGGAACTGGTGAACCTGGTTAGGAAACGCGGTCTGTATCTGATCTCCGATGAGGTCTACCGTGAGTTTACCTACGGGGAAAAAGAGGCCGTTTCCATCATGGAGTTCCCCGACGCGGAGGAAAACCTGATAATGGTGGATTCCGTTTCAAAAAGATACAGCGCCTGTGGTGCCAGGATAGGCACTATTGTTTCAAGAAACAGGGAACTTCTTTCACTGGTGTTGCGCTTTGCCCAGGCACGTCTCTGTCCACCGACGGTGGATCAGATAGCCGTCGGCGCCGCCCTGGATAATACCGAGGAATATCTGAAGATCGTTCGCCAGGAATACAAGGATCGTCGTGATTTTCTCTACGGGCAACTCACCTCCATTGAAGGGGTGAAGGTCTCCTTTCCCGAAGGCGCCTTTTATCTCATCGCGGAACTCCCGGTTGAGGATGCCGAGGATTTTGCCAAATGGTTGTTGAGGGATTTCCGTCTCGACGGAGAGACCCTGATGGTTTCACCCGCCCAGGGCTTTTATGGCACTCCGGGGCTGGGACGGAACCAGGTACGTCTCGCCTATGTGCTGGAGAAGGACAGTCTCGACCGTTCTATGAAAATCCTGCGAAAAGCCCTTGGGGAATATGGACAGAGGACGCACTGAGGGCAGGTAAAAACAAAAAAATACCGGTTTTCTCCTCTTTCTATTCCTCCGAAGGTGGAGTTTTCCCGATATCTGAGTCGGGAGAAGCGGATTCCCCATGATTGGAGTGGTAGATTAGTCCCCGGCTTGTTCGTCCGTCGATTCTCACATTCAGGGGTTTTTCAAAATGCACCTGTCGGAGGTAGTCGTTCTCGAACAGAGCTTCACGGTTCGAAAGGTATTCCATATTGAATATCCCGTCGTTGATGAAGGGATTGATAGTCAGGTACGCGTTTTGCAGACTGGTCATATTCTGAAAAAAGTGTGTGCCCTGACTGGGATCTACACGGAAGTTCGTGAGTCCCATCTCCACTATGATGCGGGCGTTGGAGATTTGTGACCAGGTGATCGGGATTCCCAGCCAGGGATCCCTCGAACCGAGGCGTCCCGGAACTACCAGGATAAAACCCCGTTGATCTTCAACGAATTGATCATTCACCTCCCCAATCATCCGGGCCATGTCCTTCGTGTGGGCCGGATTGAAGGTTTCCGGTTTTACGTACACGATGTCGTACAGCTTATCGTACATACCGTTTCCCATCGCCTTGTGGGAAAAGATAAGGGTTTCCTTCGGCAGCTCCTCGGGTAGTTCAATTTCCGCCTGCTCCGCCCCCTCAACGATGGGTCGAATCTGAAGAAAGCTGAACATCGCGGGGTTGTTTTTGCCCGTATCCAAATCAACCGCGAATTCGATCTCTATAGGGGTATTAATCGCCGCCTGACCCATTTCAAGGAGGGTTTTGATGATCTCCGCCAAGGGAAACATATTGTACTTCAGGATACTGGAAAAAGTGATAATCCTCTTTCCGGAGTAACTGGTTCCGTCTTTCAAAACATGGTTCTGAAAATCATAGGTCGATGCAATGTATTTCAGTGATCCGTGCTCTTCGGCTGCAGAGATATCGAGGGATTTCAGACATCTGCCGTCTTCTTCTCCGGCAGAGAAGCTATCCGGGGACATATCTATGGCGTAGAACTGTTTCTGGGTTTCCTTGAGGGCCGAATCGATACTGGAGAGCTGGATCACCTTTTTCGGAAAGGCGGGGGAGAAACGGAGCGATATTCCCCCGTCCACTACGGTTTTTCCCAAACCAAAGGCGATGTTCACTATTCCGTCGGTGGGTTTTTCATTCTCGATGGGATAAAAATTAAGGGACCGGGCGACTCCCGAGATGTTGGGATAGCAGAGATTATCATAGACGGTACCCGTTACCTCCTGGATGATCACCGCCATCTTTTCCTCTTCCACCATGTTGCCGGTGGCGTGGGTATAGTCCTTGCTTCGCTTGAAGTAGGTGGAGGCGTATACACTCTTCACCGCTTTGGAGATATCGTCGAGGCGATGTTGAAAGTTTTCGTGGTTATTCGCCAACATGAAGGTGTCATAGATCCCCGCAAAGGGCTGGTAGTGGGAATCTTCGAGAAGGCTGGAAGAACGTATCGCGATCGGATTGGTCATAACGGTAATAATCGCCGAGAGGTCTTGCTGTATTCTGCTGGAGAGGTGGGCCTTGAGAAATGCATCTATCACCTCCTCATCACTGTGCTCACTGAGGGCAACCTCGTAGAGGTTGTTTTCATCCATAAAATCGTCAAAAACCTGGGTGGTCAGAACTACCGTTCGCGGTATGGTGATCACCACTCCGGGGAACTTTGTTGAAAGTTTTTTGCGCTTGATTCGTAGGTCGATGAAAGCCAGGCCCCGCCCCTTTCCTCCTAGAGAACCGGAACCGATTCGGGAAAAAAAGGATATTTCGTCGAAGCGTTCCCTCTGAAACTCCGCGATGGTCCCACGTCCTTCCTGGATGCGGAATTGTTTGATCGCGTTCTCTATAAATTCCTTTCCCTGTTGAACCCCCCCGAAGTCCACCAGCTGTTTTGGTCGGAGGTAGTTTGCCAGGGTAAAAAGGGCCCTGGCCTTCAGCCATTTTGAAAAATCATTGTTCTCCACATGAAACACGAAGGAGTCGTTGGGAATTTCAAGCACCCGGTGTTGAAGGTCCCACAGGTCATGGGCACGCATAATAGGCGCGAGGGTCTTGGGATCTCGGAACACAAAATCTCCAAAGCCGTAGTTGACCCTGATATACTCCTTCAGTTTCTTCAGGAGCGTCTTGGAATGTTTGTAGATGAAGGAGGCGTTGTACCTCTTCGCGTCTTGTTCGTTCTCAGCATGGCTGGACTGGAGCAGAATGGGAAGTTCCTTCGTTTCGCCGCGAATGTGCTCACACAATTTGAGCCCAGCCTGTCGGTCGACCTCTCCGTCTTTCCTATAGGTGATATCGGATATGATCCCCAGCAAGTTGTGCTTGTAGGTGGTGTAGAGCCACATCGCCTCCTCGTATGTTCGAGCAAGCAGAATCTTTGGCCGCCCCCGCATTCTCATGGTCTGTTGCCATTCATTCAAACCTTCGGTCATCAGGCAACGGGCCTGTCGAAACAAAGTCCTGTAGATCATAGGTAAATAGCTGGAATAGTAGCGGACCGAATCCTCAACAAGAATGATTGCCTGTACTCCGACGGTATTCACATCGTAGGAGGCATTCATCCGGTCTTCTATCAACTTCACCATGGCGAGAAGAATATTGGGATTTCCCTGCCATGAAAAAACATAATCGATGGTGCTCAAGTCCGTATTGCGTAGCTTCACCATCGTTTCGCGGGTGGAGATGGGGGTGAGTACGATGATAGGTTTTGAGGGGTAGGTCTGCTTGATCTTTCCCGCCAGTTCAATGGCGTTGATATCTCCGATATTCAGCATCGTAATGATCAGATCAAAGGAATGCTTTTCCAGAATCCTGAACGCATCCTTAGCCGTTGAAACCTGGGTGAACTTCGGCGGGTAACGAAGGTTGAGGGAGACGTACTCCTGAAAAAGCAACTCATCAATGCGCCCGTCCTCCTCGAGCATGAATTTATCATATTTACTGCAGACCAGCAGAATATTTCCGACCCTGTTCGTCATAAGCCGTTTGAAGGAAGTTTCTTTAAAATAGTAATGCCCCGTAGCGGAATAGGTCTTTTCGTGCATCATCTGTTCTCCGATTCTTTAGGTAAAGAAATTATAACACATTCAAGGACGAATAGAAAATTTCCCGTTCCAGCTTCCTGAACAATCTAAAATGCCGCCGAGGATCGAGAAAATCGTTTCAGCTTGTCTTCTGACGTTTTCTCTCTGTATCCAGGCTACTTTGGGTTAGTTCTAATTGTTGGAATGGAGTGTATAATTATTAGAAATATAGTATATATTTACGTATATTGTAGAATATTTAATATAAAATTGAGGATATGCAAAGATATTGTTCTCTCAATTCCAAAAAAAAACTTGACGCTCCTATAAAAAGGGGATAGAGTACTATTAGAGTTTTGATGGGAAGCGAAGGGGCTAAAAAAATTTGGCCTTTTTTAAAAATAGGGAGGAAAGAATGTATAATCTAGATCAGTTTATGGCGGAGATTGAAAAAAAGAACCCCGCGGAGCCGGAATTTATCCAGGCTGCGCGTGAGGTTATTGAAACAATCATCGATACGGTAAACGACAATCCCGCTTATGTGAATGCAAAGATTCTGGAGAGAATCACGGAGCCCGACAGGGTGATTCAGTTCAAGGTGGAGTGGGAAGATGACGACGGACAGGTTCAGGTGAACCGCGCGTACCGTGTGCAGTTCAACAATGCCCTCGGTCCTTACAAGGGCGGGCTCAGATTCCATCCTAGCGTGACCCTTGGCGGTCTGAAATTCCTGGGTTTTGAGCAGACTTTCAAAAACAGCCTCACCACTCTCCCTATGGGAGGAGGCAAGGGTGGATCCGACTTCAACCCCAAGGGCAAGTCCGACAACGAGATTATGCGCTTCTGTCGCTCTTTTATGACCGAACTTCATCGCTATATCGGACCACAAACCGATGTCCCCGCCGGTGATATTGGTGTCGGCGGTCGTGAGATCGGGTTTTTGTATGGGCAGTACAAACGTCTGCAGATAGAAAACACCGGCGTTTTAACCGGGAAGGGAAGAAACTGGGGCGGTTCACTGATCAGGCCGGAAGCGACGGGTTACGGATCCCTTTATTTCGCAAAAAACATGGTTGAAGCTCATAATGATAGCCTTGAAGGGAAGCGTATAGCTGTCAGCGGTTTTGGAAATGTCGCCTGGGGCGCCTGTATCAAGGCCACCGAACTGGGTGGAAAGGTCGTCACCATTTCCGGACCCGACGGTTACATTCTCGATGAGAAAGGAATTAATACACAGGAAAAGTGGGACTACATGC
>CAZJIN010000133.1:0-6942 GCA_964545955.1 uncultured Sediminispirochaeta sp. | reverse complement strand
ATCGCGTAGTTAGAAAAATAACTGGTGACGTCTCTATTTTTGATCTGTACCCCCGAGGTTACCAGAAGTTTCGGTTATGAAATGGCCGTTGTTAACTCGCCAGCAACGGAAACGCACAAATTATATGCAAATCACCTAAATGAGTCGAAGACCGCTTGATTCAGCGATTCATTATGGAAAATGTATACCCTTTTCCTTAATGAGAATGCCCACAACCGATGAGGAAAATCCATATTTTCTAAGTATCTGAGGTAAATTCTCATGTTAGAAGTCTGAAAGACTCTAAAAATTAGAACTGCCGGCTTGATTTTTTTTGTGACTTCATTTTTAATGGGCAGTCATATGTTACTATACAACGGTACGTTTTAAAAAACAGTACCGATCACTTGACAAAAGGAGATTCTTGTATGAAGAGGAAAATTCTACTCACGGTCTTTCTCATGGTGCTTATCGCAACCATGGGGCTCTGGGCCGGAGGACAACAGGAAGCTACTGAGGAAGGTGCCTCAGGCGAGGTCATTACCGCAGAAGAGAAGCCGATGATCATCGGTATTTCGAAGATTGTCCAGCACCCCGCCCTCGACGCGGCGGAACAGGGGATCCAGGACGAACTGGCCGCGCAGGGCTGGACTAATTTGAAGTACGATCTGCAGAACGCTCAGGGTGATTCTAACACGGCCGCACAGATTGCAAACAAATTTAAGAATGAGAAAGTGGCAGTGGCAGTCGGTATCGCGACTCCCACCGCTCAGGCGCTTGTCAAATCTATCAAAGACATTCCCGTTGTTTTTTCAGCGGTCACGGACCCCGTGGTTGCGGGACTCGTCACTTCTCTCGACGGCGGTGGTGAAAATGTAACGGGTTATTCCGATATGACACCGGTGATGGCACAGATAAAACTTCTTACAGAGCTCGTCGATGTACAGACTCTCGGTCACGTGTACGCGAGTGGAGAGGCCAATGCGGTGATTCTTGCGGAGATGGCGAAAGAAGCATGCGATGAACTCGGTATTGGTTTTGTCGAATCCACCGTGGCAAATTCCGCCGAGGTCAAGCAGGCCGCCCAGAGTATTGCCGGTCGCGTCGATGCGTTCTACGTCAGCACTGATAACACCGTCGTATCGGCCCTCGGATCAATGTGCGATGTCTCCCTCGATACTGGTAAGCCCGTCTTTTCCGCGGATCCGAGTTCCGCCCAGGAATACGATGTCTTTGCCGCCCTCGGTTTCGATTATTACAAACACGGGCGTGCCACCGGCCGCCTGGTCGCCCGAATTCTCGATGGCGAGGATCCCGGCTCGATTCCGACACAGTTCATGTCCGATCCATCCGATGTCGATCAGCTCCTCATCAACCTCGATGTGGCTGAACAACTCGATATTACGATTCCGGACGATATCATGGAGCGTGCGAACCTTGTCATTCAAGACGGTGAACTTCAGAAAAAATAGAATCCCCCGTACACACCCCGATCGGTCTGACCGATCGGGGTGATGTGCTTCGCAGACTAGAAACATTCGGTGGTATACATGTTACAAGGAATTCTTCTCGAAGGTCTTATTTACGGTATTATGACGATGGGTGTGTTCGTCACCTTTCGCATTCTCGACTTTCCCGACCTCACGGTTGACGGGTCTTTTCCCCTCGGTGCCGCAATTATGGCATCAATGCTGGTGAACGGCTCGAATCCCATGTTCGCACTGATTCTCGCCTTCGCGGGAGGGACGATCGCCGGAGCCATTACCGCACTCATTCACAACAAGCTCAAAGTTCCCAATCTGCTTGCCGGGATTCTCACCATGACAATGCTTTACTCGGTGAACATTCGCATCCTCGGCAATCGGGCGAACGTGGCGCTGATACGGATAGAAACGATCCTGAGCCGGGTCCACGGTCTCTTTCCATCCCTGACCGAAGAACAGTCCATGGTCATCTTTTTTGCCTTCATGGTTGTCGTTGTGGCTTTTTTGCTTGCGGTTTTTTTTCGCACCGACATGGGGCTTACCATGGGCGCGATGGGAAACAACGAGCAAATGGTGATAACCCAGGGGGTCAACCCCGAGTACCTCAAGATCATTGGGGTCGGTCTTTCCAACGGGCTTGTCGCCGTTTCCGGTGCCTTTGCCGCACAATACCTGGGCTTCGCCGATGTGAACATGGGCAAGGGAATCATAGTCGCGGGTCTCGCCTCCGTGATGATAGGAGAGTTTTTCGTTAAATCGAACCGAATCAGCGTCCTCCTCGGCAGGGCGATCCTCGGTTCGATCATTTTTCGGGGTATTATGTTTCTCGGCAGGTACTACGGCTACGTCATCAAGCTCACGCCAAACGACCTACAGCTCATCACCGGTCTGTTGATTATCGTGTCGCTGGCGGTAACGCAGTTTAGGATCAAGAAAAACAAGAAGGCAGTAAAAACATGATCAAGCTTGAAAAGGTAAGCAAGGTATTCAACGAGGGAACACCTGATGAGAATCCGGCTATACAAGAGGTTGACCTCCACGTGAAGGAGGGTGACTTTATCACCATCATCGGTTCGAACGGTGCCGGTAAGACAACCCTCTTCAACCTCATCAGCGGAAATCTCCCCCCCAGCGAAGGAAAGATCCTGGTAAATGACATCGACGTGACAAAGAGTCCCGAGTACAGGCGTGCCAAATATATCGGACGGATCTTCCAGGATCCCATGATGGGCACCGCATCGAACATGTCCCTCGAGGACAACATGATGATAAGCTTCAAGAAGGGCTTCAAGGGGCTGAGAATATCCCTCAACCACAAGAAGAGGGAGTTTTTTCGCGAAAAGCTCAAAGACCTCGATATGGGTCTTGAAGACAGATTGAAGGAAAACGTACTCCGACTTTCCGGCGGGCAGCGTCAAGCTTTGACCTTGCTGATGATGGTCCTCTCAGAGCCGGATCTTATCCTCCTCGACGAGCACACCGCCGCCCTGGATCCGAAAAACGCGAGTCTCATCCTCAGCCTCACGCGCAAGTATATCGAAGAGTACAAGCTCACCACGATGATGATCACCCACAACATGCATCAGGCAATCGAACTGGGAAATCGCATCATCATGATGGACAAAGGAGAAATCATTCTCGATATAGAGGGCAGGGAGAAAAAGGATCTCACCGTGGACAAACTCGTGAACATGTTCCATGAAATTCGTCATAAGGACCTCGAAAACGACGAGGTACTTCTTTCATAGCGGGCAGAGAAAATAGAAAAGCTACCAACGGCCTCTAAATAATGAAGAAATAATGAGAAATAATGAGAAATAATGAGAAAGATTAAATTTCTTGACAGCCCGACTGACGCGACTTAAAATAAATCGGTATTGTATTTTAAATGCCAAAGGAGTTTTAATAATGAGTGCTGAGAAAAAACCAAGAGAACTGCTGGCGAGCAGATTAGGATTTATCCTACTCTCGGCCGGTTGTGCAATCGGCTTGGGGAATGTATGGCGGTTTCCCTTTATTACGGGAAAATATGGCGGAGCTGCTTTTGTATTGATTTATCTGGCCTTCATCTTGATCCTGGGGCTTCCGATCTTGGTAATGGAGTTCTCCATCGGACGGGCCGGAAGACTGAACATTGCCGGATCTATCAGGGCCCTGGAACCAAAGGGTTCAAAATGGCACATCTACGGGTATCTTGCTATACTTGGTAACCTCATCCTGATGATGTTTTATACCACTATCGCAGGATGGATGCTGGCCTACTTCTACTTCACCCTAAAGGGTGATCTGGCCGGATTGGCCCCCGATCAGGTAGGCGCATTTTTCGGCGGTTTTCTCTCACAGCCGGGCAGCCTGATCTTCGCGATGCTTCTGGTCGTAATCTTGGGTTTTGCAATCTGTTCAATCGGCCTGCAGAAGGGTGTAGAAAGAATTACCAAATTTATGATGTCGGCCTTGATTGTTATTCTGATTATTCTGGCTATCCGATCGGTATCCCTCCCGGGGGCCGGTGCAGGACTAAGCTTTTACCTGAAGCCTGATTTCGGAAGGCTCATGGAAGCGGGACTTTGGGAAGCCGTGTACGCTGCAATGGGGCAGGCCTTCTTTACCCTCAGTCTGGGTATCGGAAGTATGCTTATTTTTGGTAGTTATATCGGGAAAGATAGGTCACTGACCGGGGAATCTGTCAATATTGTTGTTCTCAATACCTTTGTCTCTTTAGTTGCCGGTTTGATAATTTTTCCGGCAGTGTTCGCCTTTGGTCAGGACCCCGCTGAGGGACCTGGGCTGGTCTTCGTCGTTTTGCCGAATATTTTCAACAGTATGATAGGCGGCCGACTATGGGGTTCACTCTTCTTCCTGTTTTTGAGTTTTGCCGCTATGACTACGGTTGTCGCCGTTTTTGAGAACATTATGGCCTTTACCATGGATGAATGGGAATGGACACGAAAAAAAGCCGCCGTTACCAACGGTATTATTGTGGCCGTCCTTTCAATACCCTGCGCCCTCGGTTTCAATGTGTGGAGTTCCTTCCAGCCACTGGGAGAAGGTACCGCAGTAATCGACCTCTGGGACTTCATCGTGAGTTCAAACCTTCTGCCCATCGGCTCACTGATCTTTATATTCTTTAGTGCCTATAAGTTTGCCTGGGGATGGGACAATTTCATTGAAGAGGCCAACGCCGGCAAGGGTATGAGATATCCTGTGTGGTTAAAACCTTATGTTCGATATGTCCTTCCGCTTATAATCCTCTTTGTTTTTGTGCAGGGTTATATAGATAAGTTCTTCAGTTAAAAATTAGCCTCCTTAGTACCGATACGGCAGCCTTCTTGGCTGCCGTATCTTCATTGCGCTCCAATAATGAACCGGTCGACCGGGTTTTCGTGGTTCTCCGGTATGGTGGGCTTTTGCCCCTCGCACAAACCTTTATAGACAGAGACGGGACAAACAGGTAGGCTTCCCCAAAGAATGGACAACCACCTGCAAGGGTAGAAATTGTTGCGTGAGTAAGGAAGGGGAGGAAAAAATGGCACTCGAAACTTTTGATTCGGCAGAAACAAGGTTAAAAGAACTGGGTATTGAACTGCCCGGTTTATCTACACCCGATGGGAATTACCTGCATGCAGTGCAATCGGGAAACCTTCTCTTCCTCGCGGGAAAGGGGCCGGACAACTCCTTGGGAAAAGTAGGACGGGACGTGTCGGTAGAAACGGCCTATGACCATGCTCGAGAGGCGGGGTTATACCTGTTGAGTGTCCTGCGACTGGAGCTGGGTTCTCTGGACAGGGTGAGACGGATTGTACGTGTCTTCGGTATGGTGAATGCGCCTGAAGGTTTTCCCGATTCCCCAAAGGTAATCAATGGCTGCTCGGATCTGTTCGTAGAGGTCTTCGGCGAAAAGGGTCGACATGCCCGTTGTGCGATAGGTGTGAGTGCGTTGCCCAATAATATGACTGTAGAAATCGAGGCGATTGTGGAGATCGAAACCTGATCTTCCTTACCGCCTCTAAGCAGAAGTCCCTTCGATACGTCACTTTGTCGATGGGATGAAGGCGTCGAGACTGGTTTTTCTCGGCCACATACCCATGATAAAAAATGTAAATACACCTTCCTGCAAGAAATAATCTTTGACATTCCTTCAAAATTATCTGTATACTAATATACAACAAAACACCTGTTTTTAGAAATAATTGTACGAAGAAAGCGTAGGTAGCTGCGGTATGAGCGAGTGCGCTCCTTGATTCTACTACAAAGGTATAGGTTTTATATGATCGATTTAGCCATTCAGAATGGACATATTACAACTTCCATGGGAACTGTCGAGGCAGATATCGGCATCGACAACGGACAAATAGTGTATGTGGGTAAAAGTACCTGCCTGCCGGCGGCGAAACGGCACATAGATGCTTCGGGCTTGCATATTCTCCCCGGATTGATAGACGATCATGTCCATTTTCGTGATCCCGGACTCACCTTTAAAGAGGACTTTTCCACCGGTTCGATGGGCGCGGCAGCAGGTGGGGTTACCACCATTATGGATATGCCGAATACCAAGCCTCCTACGGCAACGGTTGAGGCACTCAAGGAAAAATTGGAAAGTGCCACAATCCACTCCTATGTCGATTTCGGTATCTACGGGGTCCTTACCGAAGACAACCTCAACCAGATTGAGAGACTCGCGGATGCGGGTGTGATGGGGTATAAACTTTTCATGGGAGAGACAACCGGTAAAATCAGTTGCCCCTCCGATGATATCCTGTATGAACATTTCAAGAAAGTAAAAGCGGTGGGTCTTAAAATAGGGGCGCATGCTGAGAACGATCCGATTCTCCAGCATATGAAGGATACACTCACTCGTAAAGGAAGGGTGGATGCCCGGGCTCACCTCGAGTCCAGGCCTTCTTTTGTCGAACACCTCGCTGTCGGCAAGGCAATAATACTCTCCGAAGCTACGGGATGTCCCTTGCACGTGTTTCACCTGTCTTCACGGGAAGGGTTGGAAGAGCTTATACGTGCAAAGAAAAAAGGCCTGCCTGTAACCGCGGAAGTCCTGGTGGCGCATCTCCTTTTCAATGACACCTACTATGAATCTATGGGGAATCTCATACGGCTGAATCCTCCAATAAGGTCAAAAGAACATCAGGAAGCCCTGTGGGGGGGGATTAAAGCGGGATGGATCAACAATATAGCCACCGATCATGCCCCCCACAGCAGGGAAGAGAAAACTACAGGCAATGTGTGGGATGCGGCATGCGGGTTTACCGGCGTTGAGACTTTTCTCTCCCTTATGCTCAACGAGGTACACAAAGGGAAGTTGTCTTTGGAAGAACTCGTGAGACTCTCTTCCGAGGAACCGGCAAAGATATGGAATATTTATCCTCGCAAGGGTTCTCTACAGATAGTGTTCCACGCCAGAAGAAGTTTCCCCAACTTGTCTGAATCCATTTCCCAAACTTGACAGAATACAGTTCCCCTTGTA
>CAZJIN010000132.1:0-6948 GCA_964545955.1 uncultured Sediminispirochaeta sp. | reverse complement strand
TGCCCGGAAAAGGCAAGCCCCGTCACCCCTTGCAGGTATTCAAGCTCAGGCTCCTCCGCGTTCATGACCGATTTCACATCAAGAATTAATTCCGGCGGGCCTTCGGTGTCGCCGACTTCCCAGAGCAGGAGGGAGGAGGAGTTTTTTGCCGCCCCCGGCAGCAACGTACCGTCGGGTGAAAAGACCGTATCGCTGAGCCCGTCCAGAACGCTCGCCGTATCCGTGCCGGTCTCAAGGAGTTTCTCAAGGGCCCCGGAATTCTGATCACGCCGCCAAAGGGCCAGGGAGTCCCTGGAATACCCGGCCCCCGCCACCAGTTCTCCCGATGGACTCACGGAGAGTCCGCGAATCCCCGCGGGAGCGGTATCCTGTTGAAAAAAGACCATCGATCCGACCCGGTAGGGCTCTGAAAAAGTGATGTCCGCAAAACCCGACCGGATTGAAGGTGGTGAGTGCTCAACGAGAATTGCAGTCACTGGAGACCGCCCGGCTCCGGGAACAAGGATGCCGGGGGCGGGGTCGGTCCCGACTTTTTCCCCACCGAGAAACCACTCTATCTTGCCCTCATAGTGGTCCGACACCGAGAAGAGCTCCGGACGTCCCGCAAAAAACGGCGGCCCCCTCCCCACGACCCGGAGTTCCCCCGGGGTGAGCTGTTGCGGATCAAAACCACAGGTGATCCGGACCCCTTCCCCATCTTCGTCTCGCGATATTTCGATAGTCGCCGTCATCTCTAACCCCGGTCCTATAAAAAAAGGAAACACCCGTTCCGCCGCCGGTCCCCCGGTGTATTCACAATCAACCCGAAGCACCGCAGTCCCCGGCTCCAGTTCTACCTCTCCGGAGGTCATGCCGGGACCGCTCTCCATCATCTCCAGGTCTTCCATGCAGGTCTGTCCGATCGGGTCCTCTTTGAAAATACCCGCTCCGGCCATCACGTCGTCAAAAAGGCCGGCATCCCATCGCAGTTCGACCAGGAGCTGTGATTTTTTTCCCATAGAGTCGAGTAGAATCTCCCGATTTACCTCATCCCCGGATATCTCCAGGGGTCCTGAAAAAAAAGCGACCGCCTCCTCCTGACTGTTGAAAGCCCGTACCTCGATCTGCCATTCCCCCGCCCGCAGGTCGGTGAGGGTACACTCGGGCCCAATGCTTGCCATGACAAAATCCCCTTCTCCGGGTCCTGTTCCGCTCACTTCCACCCGGCTGTAGATCGGGTCGTTTTCCGGATCGAGGGGGACCGACAGCCCCCCTTCATTCAGTACTCGGAACAGAAGCACGGCATCGCCGCTGATTGGCAGCTCCTCCAATTCCGGCACGCAGCTCCCCGCGAACAGAACAATTCCAAAAAAAGCTGCCGACAGCAGCCGGTGGTTCTTTTTTTTCAAGTTCATATTCACCTCTCATATAATAAGAGGCAAAAAAGTGACACGTTGCTTCAATTTTTTTGAAAAAAATAAAAAAAAACTCCTTCCGACCATGCCCTGCGCCTGCCTCGGTCCCCGTTCGGCCGAAAAGATGCTACTATTTCCCCATGGAAAGTAAAAAAAAGCTCCGTTCCGGGGATTTGCGCGCAGCAACTCCGAAAGAACTTCCCGGGGTGAGCGTGATCATACCGGTCTACAACCGACCTGCCCTCGTGATGGAAGCGCTGCGATCGGTGCTTTTTCAGAGTTATCCCCGCCTCGAATGCGTCCTGGTGGACGACGGGTCGGAGGAGCCCCCCGCTGAGGCCCTTGAGGTTTTCAGTGCGGACCCAAGGTTTCGACCAATGCGGATCGAACACACCGGGATGCCCGGGGCAGTTCGCAATCACGGCGTGGAGGCGGCGCGCTACGATCTCATCGCCTTTCTCGATTCCGACGATCTCTGGCTGCCGCAAAAACTCGAAAAGCAGGTAGCCCTTCTCACCCCGGAACTCGACGACGAGGCCGCGAACCCACCGGATGAGGTGCTGGTCCTTGTCCATACGCGGGAAACCTGGCTCCGAGGCTCGAAAATTATCAGTCAGAAAAGCCAGCGTCATCGCCACAGGGGAGACGTCTTTGCCGATGCCCTGAGGAAGTGCATGATCGGTCCCTCCACTGTCCTGATGCGTCGCCGGGTGTTCGAAGAACTCGGAGGTTTTCGCGAGGACCTGGAGATCGCCGAGGACTACGAGTTCTGGCTGCGTCTCACCGCAGCTTACCCGGTGGAATATGTCAAAGAGCCCATGGTGGTCAAGCGGGCGGGTCATGGTGCGCAGCTCTCCGAAAAATACGGACAGATCGAGATTTTCAGGATCCGCGCCCTGGAGCACCTGGTGGAAGGTGGTTTTTTCAAAAGGTCGGAGACTCCGTGCAATCCCTGGAGAGCAGGGACACTCGGGGGCATTTCGGGTGTAGATACTTCCCCGACCGACAGACACACCGACAGACACACCGACAGGCACAGTGTGGCTGCCGCCGAGCTGGCCCGCAAGTGCGAAATCTATGCCGCCGGTTGCCGCGCCCGCAGCCGCGTCGGTGAGGCGGAGCGGTATGAGAACCTGGCCCGCAAATACGGCGAAGAGTAGAGGCGGAGCGGCGGAGCCGGATTTTTCGGAACCCTCATTGCGCTTTTCAGTCCTTTCGTATTATCCTTGAGCTATCGGAAAGCCACGGAGGATTAGCACCCAATGCAGCAGCCGGATCGAAGCGCCGGACCACGGATTTTTCCCTTCACAGCTCTGGTGGGTCAGGACCGCATGAAGGCGGCCCTCCTGGCCAATGCGGTGGATCCGGGCATAGGCGGGGTCCTGATCAGGGGGGAGAAGGGAACCGGTAAGACCACCGTTGTTCGCGCCCTTTCACAGCTCCTGCCCAGGATCGAGGTGATGGCAGGGTGTCCCTACCACTGTGATCCTCACAATACCGCTACTCTTCACGAGGAATGTCGGGAAAAAATTCTTGCTTGCCGGGATTCCGGAGCTGCGGATGACCCCGGACAGTCCCGGCAAGTTGCGGAGGGAGCCCAGCCCCCGGACAGTCCCGTCCGATCCGGACTCAGCATTCAAAATATCCCCGTCCCCCTGGTGGAGCTGCCCTTGCACGCCACGGAAGAACGGGTAGCCGGAACTATCCATCTGGAGGAAACCCTGCGCACCGGGCGGCGCCACTTCGAGCCGGGGCTTCTGGCGACGGCCAATCGTGGAATTCTCTACATCGACGAAGTAAATCTTCTGGAAGACCACCTTGTCGACCTCATCCTCGATTCGGCCGCTACTGGAGTGCACAGAGTGGAGCGGGAGGGATTTTCCCTTGTCCATGACGCATCTTTTTTTCTGATCGGGACGATGAATCCCGAGGAGGGAGAGCTGCGGCCTCAGTTCCTGGACCGCTTCGGACTCTGCACCTCGATCCGGGGAGTCCGTGATTCGGGAGAGCGAAAAGAGATCGCCCGGCGGAGGCTTGCCTTCGATGCGGACCCCGCTGATTTTGTCGCCCGGTATCAAGCCGGGCAGGAGTACCTGCGCCGAAAGATAACGGAGGCCCGGAAGCTGCTGCCGGTGGTCGAACTCACTGATGAGCTCTGGGATCTGATTGTGGATCTCGCGAACAGGGCGGGGGTGCAGGGACACCGGGCGGACATCATGACCGCCAGGACCGCGAAAACTTTTGCCTCCCTGAACGGGCGCAGCCGCGTGCACCGGGAGGATGTGAAGGAGGCTGCACGGCTGGCTCTGCCCCATCGGATTTCGGGGGCCGCGGACGATACCCCGGAAAGTGCCGAGAAAATGATCGACCGCCTGATAGGCGGGGCTTCGATGTCTCTGCTCTCCGAGGAATCGGAGCGGGGCGCCCCCGAAGATCCTGAGGATTTCGATGATTCCGAGTCCATGCAGGTGCCTGGATCGGCGGCGGCGGGCAGTATTGTATTTGATTTTTTGAAAAAAAAAAGCCTTCCCTGAGCGACCCCTCCTGGGATGAGGTGGAAAGCCGGATCGAACTTTCGCAAAAAGACCTGCGCATACTTTCGAAGCCCTTCGGCAGGTCGAAGCATGTTTTTTCGAAAAAAAGAGGCAAGCGCGGCAAAAGCATCTCCCGTCGTCCCCTCCGCCCCGGGGAGTCTCCTACCGATATTGCCTGGACACCCACCCTGATCAACGCACTGCTCAGGCGGGGCCGGATCGGAAGCCCCGAGGCTCTCACCGGGGAGCAGCCAGGAAGGTTCACCGGCCTCCCCCCCGAGGGGCAGACCGGGAGCCGGAGCGGCGAGGGGCACAAAAATCCTCCGGCTCCGGGAACACCCTTGCGTATCCGGCCGGAAGACCTGCGTGTCCACGTGCGCAAGCGGCAGATCAGGATTTTTGTACTCTTCGTGATAGACTCCAGCGACTCCATGGGCGCGCGGCAGCGGCTCGCGGTGGCGAAGGCGGCGGTCATGGCCCTTCTGCAGCGGGCCTACCAGCACCGCCACGAGGTCGCAGTGATCAGTTTCGGCGGAGACCGGGCGGAGCTCCTCCTGCGCCCGACCTCCAGCGTGACCCTGGCTCGTCGGGCAATGCTGCGGCTTGAGCCCGACGGCGCAACCCCGATGGCTGCGGGGATCAGTCTTGCCCTTCGGGTCCTGCACATGGCCGCATCCAGAGGCACCTACGACACGAAGATCGTGATTCTCCTCTCCGACGGAGAGGCAAACGTGCCCCTTCACAGCAGGAAGGACCCGCAGCGGGAACTGGAGGCGCTGATGCCGCGTCTGAAAAAACTGACGGACAGCAGTATTTTTGTGGATACCAGGCGCCCGATCCCGGGGCGCAGATCGGAGGTGGACCGGCTTTCCGAGGCGGGGGACGGGCCTTATTACCGTCCGGAGGGTCTCACCGCCGGGACGGTGATACGGGCGGTGAGCCGGGTAGAAAAGTAGCCCCGCTCTCTTTCGGTGCAGCGCTGCGTGGTCGGTCTGCAGACCGGACCCCGGATCGGGTTTTGCCGGCACATATAAAAAAAGGAGGCCTTCGGTATGGGCGGATTTGCCCTGCTTCTGATTTTTCTCCTGCTCGGTGAGGGTATTCGAGCTCTCGGTGTTCCCCTGCCGGGAAATGTCCTCGGGATGCTCCTGCTCACCGCAGCTCTCTCCCTGGGCCTGGTGCGCCGCGCCTGGATCGAGGCAGCGGTGCGCTTTCTTCTCGACCACATGGCCCTGTTTTTTGTGCCCGCCGGGGTGGGGCTGATCGCCCATACCGGTATGCTCCGCAGTCACTGGCCCGCCGTGAGCTTCGCAGTGGTTCTCAGTTTTGTGGTGGTGCTGTACACTTCCGCCTTCTCCTTTCGCCTTTTTTCGGGAAAAAAAGAGCCCCCCCGGACCATAGATGCCTCCGGAACCGGCGAAAGGTCTCCGGAAGGGGGCAAAAAGTCATGACCCTCCTCGAAACGCCCCTCTTCGGCCTCACCCTCACCCTGGCGATCTACGGACTCGCGCAAAAAATCTACCGGCGTACCGCTTTTTTCCTCCTCCACCCGGTGCTGGTGACGGTGACCTTGATAATCCTCTTTCTTCTTGCCACCGGAATAGATTATGAGACCTACAATAATGGCGGGCGATACCTGCTTTTTCTGCTGGGCCCGTCGGTGGTCGCCCTGGGTTTGCCGCTCTATGACCGGCTTCGGGAGTTCCGTGAGCGGCTGCCGGCCATCCTGGCCGCGACGGTTCTGGCGGGGGCGGCGGGGATCGTGTCAGTGGTGGTCCCACTTCTCATGATGGGTGTGCCGGAAGAGATCATCCTTTCTCTCGCTCCCAAATCGGTCACTACGCCTATAGCAATGTCTATCGTCGAAGCGACCGGCGGGGAAGCTTCTCTCACCGCCGCGGTAGTCGTTCTGACCGGCATCCTGGGAGCAGTCCTCGGTCCAATCTTCCTGAAGATTGCGGGTATCACCTCGGGAATCTCCTTCGGCCTGAGCCTGGGAAATTCCGCCCACGGTATCGGTACCGCCCGGGCCCTCGAGACCGGAGAGCTGGAAGGCGCCGCCGGGGGTTTGGCGATCTGTCTCAACGGAATTGTGACGGCGGTGCTGACACCAGTGCTGCTCGGGTTGCTGCTGGGGTGAGTAGCTCTATTTCGGCTGTCACTGTGGCAAGAGACAAGCGGGCTCTGTGTGAATCTGTCTATTCCCCAACACCGGGGGAATTGCTTCAATAACTCCTGAGATTGGATTTATCCATAGAGAATGAGCACTGCCTTCTCTTTTCTTATAGCAGCCTGCAATTCTTAGGCGTTTTTCAAGGTCGGATCGTTTCATCAGATAGCAATAGTTTCCTGGATTGCGTCATCGGGAAGACCACGTTTAATGTCTTCAAGACGATCTTCGAGAATGAGAAAAACCGCATCTTTGAGATTTTCTTTTGCCTCATCCACCGTCTCACCCTGACCATTTGCCCCGGGAATCTCCGGACAAATAGCCCAATAACCTCCTTCCGGTGCTTTCTCAATAATTGCCGTGAGTTCTCCTTTCATGGCTTGCCTCCATGATTCTCCTTTTAGAAGTCCGTGAGATTTCCATATGGGAATTGCCGATGCCGCTTCACACCACGGGCCTGATCAGCAAAAATATCAAAACGTTTTGACATATTGCAGGCAGTTCCGGCGGGGAGTGTCTGTGAGGAGGTAAGCTCATGGTGGGTATAGGTCTCATTGGTACGGGGACGATAGCGGATTTCCACGCCGAGGCAATCAGGGGGCTTAATGAGGCGGAACTGCGTGGGGTCTACGACACGAACCCTGAGCGGGGCAAGGAATTTGCCGGCAGATGGAAGGCTGAGTCCTTCAACGACTTACAACAATTTTTGAACCACCCTGATATTACTCTGATCGGGATATGTACTCCCTCCGGTACCCATCGGAATGTTGCGATCGCCGCCGCGGATGCGGGTAAACATCTCCTTGTGGAAAAGCCTCTGGAGGTGACGGTGGAAGGATGCCGGGATATT
>CAZJIN010000131.1:0-6950 GCA_964545955.1 uncultured Sediminispirochaeta sp. | reverse complement strand
AGCGATTGACTTGCCTTCTCGAGCAGCTGTACAACCTGGCGGCCGTTTTCACCATCGGAGATTGGTGTTTTATTTTTCATAATACATTCCACAAAATGACCCCACTCCACCTTCAACGGTTCCACCTGGTTGATATAGGGAATATAACAATCTCCATAATGGTAGGAGTAATGGAACTCGGCGTAGGTGTCATAGTGAGTCGGCGCACTCACATGCTTGTCGTAGATCTTAATCTTTTCGACCGGCTCTATATCATCATAGACTATCATTTTCTTTGAACCTACTATCGTCATCTCCCTGACCTTCTTCGGATCCAGCCAGCTGCTCTGGATGGTGACAAAAAGGTCATTTGCATAGTTCAGTGAGATGGAGGTGATATCCTCAATATTCTTCATGTAGTGGGACTTCCCCGTACAGCTGATGCTCTCGGGTCGGTCATCAAGAATATAGAGCAGTATGGACAAATCATGGGGCGCAAGGTCCCAGGCTACATTGATATCGTTCTGAAGAAGCCCGAGATTCAGACGCCTGGAATTGATATACAGGATATCTCCGAGTTCACCACTTTGAATAATTTCCCGTATTTTCCTGACTGCCGGGGTATAGAGGAAGGTATGCCCCACCATGATCCGCACGTTTTTCTCACGGGCTTTCGCGATAAGGGTATCACTCTCCCCGGTAGACATGGTCATGGGTTTTTCAATAAACACATGCTTGCCCGCTTCGATGCACTTGAGGGCTATCTTGAAGTGCGTCGCCACCGGGGTGGAAACCACCACCGCATCAATTTCATCATCTTCAATGATATCCTCACATCGGTTTGTAGTCCCGACATGGGGATACAGAGCCTTAAGATGCTCCAATCTTCCCTGATCCAGGTCACAGATCGTCTTTACATTGCTTTCATCCAGGGCCGTGAAGTTTCGAATATGATTCGGTCCCCAGTACCCACAGCCGATAACAGCGATTTGTACCACCACTTACTCCTTGTTTCTTGTTAGATTTTATATATTTTTTTTACTCACCTATGTTATAATAGAATGACTATGAGTGTTAAAACCGTATGGCGTACACTCTCATTTCCCTTTCTTGTTGTGCTCATGTGTTTCTTGAGTACCTGTTCATTCCTACTCGCACCACCTACCTATTCTCCAAGGGAAATAATGGTAAACGGTAACTCCGTCACCATCGAATGGGACAATCCTGAACATCTGGCAGGAGATGAACGGATTGAATCACAACGAATCTACATCCGATCCCACGGCTCATTCAACTGGCGATTGCTCGATGAGATCAACTACTCGGAAACTCCCTCATATACTGTACGGAGAGGCAGTTTGGAACCTGGGAAGTACGATTTCGGGGTCTCTATAGTTACCAGTAATGGCATCGAATCTTCCATACATTCATCCCTGGACTCTTCGGCATCGCCGCCCAGCGGCTGGTATATATACTGGATCATGGATTAGTACATTGAAGGAGCTGCATATGAAAAAGCTTTTCTGTATTCTAGGAATCCTGTTGCTCATCCCTTTCCTCTCAACAGCACAGGAGATAGTTGAAGAACAAGCACAGGAAACTACAGTACCAAAACCAATGGGACTTATTTTCAATATCGGTAACGTTCTCGACGGCGTCGACAGTTACCAGGGCGGTATAGGCTTGAAAGTATTGAAAGACCAGGTTCACTGGCGGTACCTTCTGGACCTCTATTATGACTATGATTCAAACCTCATCAGTGTTAGCTTAGGCGCCGCGAGGGAATATCACCCCTACATGAATAAAATCTCCCCATATCTCGGCTGGGATATAGGTACCGGCATCACCTACAGCAAAGTAGAAACCAACGACCAGATGGACATATCAGTACCGGTGAACGCAGCGATGATCTTCGGCGCGGAATGGTACCTTGCTGAGTTCATTTCCCTTTTTGCAGAATACTCCCTGGGAGTGGAATACCAGTTCTCCTTCACAAGCAGCTCCACAAGCGAAGACGAAACCAGCTCAAGCATAATCCTGAACACCGGAATGGGAAATGAAGGAAAAATCGGGGTCACTATCTATCTGAAGGATAGGAAGGACTTGAGGCCGGAGCAAGCTGAACCAGAGGACACAGAACCAACAGAAGGGTGAAGACAAATTTTCTATGTTCGCACTCTATGCACAAACACTTCATGTCTGTGTGCGCTTGCGCCGAGGAACCTCGAACGACCGGTGGATGCCGCCGAAACAGGCTATCCCGGTGCTTATGTCTCAGATAGTCCAACCCTCAAGAGGCAGTACGGCTTGCGCCCCTACTCTCCGGTAGCTTATGCCTCGGAAGCACCTTCTTCGGTTGTCCTGTTTAGAAAAGTATAGCACGCGGGTATCTGGAATTCCATAGAATAGAGTGAAATAAATACTTATCTAATAAGAAGAAAGAGCAAATTTACGGTAATATCTTCAATACCTCTATAACGCTTCTACCGGAGTACGGTAGGAGACCTAGCGAAGCTCGAAGACCAGCCCCGTACGCAGGGCCCCACTGACATTCAGATCTCCGTCCAGGGCCGGTTCGAAGCCGAAATACCAGCTTTTTCCCTGGGGACTCTTGCGGATGAAGTCGATGGAAATACCGTAGAGGAAGTCGGTATCCCGTTGGGTGTAGAAGGTCTGATTCTCCGCCGAGACCAGATCGATGCTCTGGGTGGTGTAGTTGTAACTGCGAATACCACCGAAGAGACCAAGCCGGGTCATAGAGTCTTCATCGGAGCCCACGTCCCTGTAGAGTCTCATCTTCAGGTCGTAGCCCTGGCCCTCCCTCTGGAGCTGGGGGCTCTGGACGGTGAAGTACTCGCTCTCCACGAAGGAGTAGCCGTACTCCCCGTCTATCTGGAGGGAGACGGGAACGCGGTCCTCCTGCTTCAGGAGCATGATCCCGTAGCGCAGGCCGATGTTGGTCTCACTGGAGTCGCCGGATTCCACCTCACCGTAGCTCAGGGAGAACACCGCTCCCACGTCGAGGATGCCGCCGATGGAGTAGCCGAGGCGGCCGCCGAAGCCGCCGATGATGTTGTCGATGTCGAAGGAGGTGTAGCCGTCGAACATGGCGCCGTTGAGGCCGTTCTTGGTGAGGCTGCTCTGGGCGGAGATCTCCGCGGAGAAGAAGAGCAGAAGAAGCAGGATGAGGAACGGAGTGAGAAGAATTTTTTTATACATACTGTTCATGGCAGCACTACCCCCCGCTATAAACATAGCTTCACTTCGACAAAAACACAACAGTGAATTTGTACTTGCCTGTGATATAGTCTACTATGAATAGGAGGAACAATGAAAGGGATAATTCTATCAGGTGGACTGGGGACGCGGCTTTTTCCCATCACCCAGGTGATGTGCAAGCAGCTGCTCCCGGTCTACGACAAGCCAATGATTTACTACCCCCTGTCGGTGCTGATGCTGGCGGGGATTCGGGATATTCTCATCATATCGACCCCCGAGGACCTGCCGAAGTTCGAGCAGCTCTTCGGGGACGGCGGGCAGCTGGGACTGAAGTTCAGCTACCTCGTGCAGGAGGAGCCGAAGGGGATCGCCCAGGCCTTCACCCTCGGGGAGAAGTTCATCGACGGGGAGCCGGTCTCGCTGATCCTGGGGGACAATATTTTTTATGGACATTCCCTGCCGGAACAGCTCCGGAGGGCCGCCTCCGTCGAGGACGGGGCGACGATCTTCGGCTACTACGTGAAGGACCCCGAGCGCTACGGAGTGGTGGAGTTCGACGAGGGAGGGAAGGTCCTCTCCCTGGAGGAGAAGCCCGAGAAGCCGAAGTCCCACTACGCCGTGGTGGGACTCTACTTCTACGACGGGCAGGTCTCTGAAATCGCGAAGAACCTGAAGCCCTCGGCCCGGGGGGAGCTGGAGATCACCGATCTGAACCGGAAGTACCTGGAGGCGGGGAGGCTGAACGTGGAGCTCCTGGGACGGGGCTTCGCCTGGCTGGACACGGGGACCCACACCTCCCTGGTGGACGCGACACAGTATATAAGGACGGTCGAGGAACGACAGGGGCTGAAGATCTCCTGCATCGAGGAGATCGCCTACAAGATGGGATATATAGACGACGCCGGCCTCGAAGATCTTGCCGCCCCGCTGATGAAGTCGGGCTACGGCGAATACCTGCTCCAAATTCTAAGGGAGGGATAGGACCATGCCTTTCACATTTACCCAGTACGAGATGTCCGGACTGGTGCTCATCGAACAGAAGACCTTCGACGACCACCGGGGCTACTTCAAGGAAACCTATCGACAGGATATCTTCGCCGCCAATGGAATCACCGACACCTTCGTGCAGGACAACGTCTCCGTCTCGGCCATGGACGTCCTGCGGGGCCTGCACTTCCAGCGCCCTCCCATGGCACAGGCGAAGCTGGTTACCGTCTACCGGGGAACCATCCTCGACGTGGTGGTGGACCTTCGCGGGAACTCCCCGACCTTCAAGGAGTGGATGGCCCTGGAGATCTCGGCCAACGACCACCACGCCCTCTTCGTGCCCGAGGGCTTCGCCCACGGCTTTCTCTCCCTGGAGAACGACACCATAGTCCACTACAAGGTGAGCCGCCCCTACAGCCCGGAGCATGACGGAGGGATCCGCTGGAACGACCCCGGGATCGGTGTGATCTGGCCGGTATCGGCACCGAGGATCTCGGAGAAGGACGAAGCCCTGCCCTTTATTGATGATCTGGGGGGAAGTGTGTTTTAGGAGATGCCGGGGTTTTTATTCAAACCTGTCCAACTCTTCTGCCTTATACACTGAATTTATCAAGAGTTTTTCCCCTGCCTTGAACTCGTGGAACAGTTCTTTCTGCTTCAGATTCATTTCTGAATTGTATTTTGACTCTACCAACAGATCGATATCCCGAAGGTAGAAATCTATCTCAATTCCATCCTGGTACACGTAGTATATATCATGATGTTTCATCTTCAGGAACAGGTAGTTTTCAAAATAACTGCCCGGGTCTCTCAATCCCGTGAAGCTGTATTTGATTCCCATATCGCCGCAGTAGATTTTCCTGGGAGAGAGAATTTTTTCATTTGTGTTGCCATACCGGGAGAGTAGGTGTATCAAAAAGGTATCGTTAAAATAGGACAGATATTTTTTTGAAGAGTCGACGGAAATCCCTAAAATATTCGCTATCTTGTTTACACTGAGCTGCTTCCCGCTTCTCTCCATCAGCAACAGAAAATAATCCCTGATCATCTGCGGATTCTTGATCCCATGTTCGGAGACAATATCTTTGTAAATTATATCGTCTACCAGACCCACCAGGAACTCTCGCTCATCCCTCAGTACATAATAGGGAATTCCCCCCGTTCTCATATAGTCATGAAAATAGGGTTCCAGGAGCTTTCTATCCTTCTTCGCTACACTTATCCCCTTGAAATAGAGAAACTCGTTGAAATCCAACGGACCTACTTCGATAATATAGGATCTGCCAGTGAGAAAAGCCTTCCTGTCTTTCAAACGAATACTCGAGGAAGAGCTTGCAAATATCTTTGTGTTTTGTCTGTCAAAGAGAGACTTCAGTTGCTGGTGAAAATCCTCTTTGTATATCACCTCATCCAGAAACAGATATACCTTCTCTTCCACCGAAAGCCTGTGGATTTTCCGATATTCATCGACGATATCCAGTATGTTGTTGTCCCTGAACACATAGTCATCCAAGCTCACATACAGTACATGGGTCTTTTCAACCTGATACTCTTCAATCAATTCTCTTATCAGCAGCTTCATCAGTGTTGTCTTCCCCACGCGTCGCAGGCCCGTGAGAAAAATAATCTGTTCACTCTCAACTCTTTGCTTCAACAGTTCGATATATTTTGTTCGCGGAATAATAGCATCGAGCTGATACTCATCCTCCCACCAGGGATTGTATTGGTACAATGCATCTCTCATAGCCATAATTATCGCTCACAAAGTACAATTAGTCAATTTATTATTCGCTGTAAAAGTATACTTTTCTTTCATGAAATACTATGTAATATTCATGAACTATGATATATTATAGATGAGGAGCCTACTATGGCAAATCTGCAAGTAAAAGATATAGATGAAAGACTGTACGAATCTCTTCGCCACCTGGCAAGCCATGAAAAAAGGTCAATCAGCCAGGAAGTGGTGTATATACTCCAGAAATATCTGTCACAACCCAATGAATTCGAAGCAAATCAGACAGATGCTTTCTTGAAACTGGCAGGCAGCTGGAAAGACGACCGGGAAGCAGATGAGATAATCGCCGATATCAGGAAGGGCAGAAGAAATTCAAGCAGATTCGGTAGAGAAAATGAACTATTTGATTGATACCGATATTCTCATTTACAGTATAAAGGGAAGAGAAAAAGTAATAGAGAATTTCAAAGCCCGACGAAACTATCCTAAGGCAATGTCGGTAATAACATACGGTGAATTGATTTATAGAGCAAAGAAATCTCTGTTCACCGAAAAAAACATGGCCAACGTAAGAAGAATGGTAGAAATCTTTCCAATCCTGAATATAACGCCGGCAATAATGGAAACCTTTGGAGAGCTGAAGGCGACATTGGAAAAAACAGGAAACCCAGGTGATGACATGGACCTCTTGATAGGTTCAACAGCGCTGGTACACAACCTCATCCTGGTCACCAATAACACGAAGCATTTTGAAAAAATTGAGGGTCTGGAACTGGAGAACTGGTCGCATTAATCTTGCACCGGCACCCTTGAGCGACGTGCTTCAAGAGTGCCGGTTTCGTTAAGCGAACTGATATACCGGGTCAACAGGCCTGTGTCATTTTTTTTAGAAAACCACAACTAACGAATCAGCTCCTCGATCTCCGGGACCTTCCCCGCCAGCTGGGGCGGCATGTGGAGGTAGGTGGCGGTGCGACGCTTCTGGTCGATGTCGGTGTAGACCCGCCGGAGCTGTTCCACGGTGATG
>CAZJIN010000130.1:0-6953 GCA_964545955.1 uncultured Sediminispirochaeta sp. | reverse complement strand
TTTCGTAAACCGTCAAAGCCCATAAGGTCCTTTACCACCTCCCCGGGCACCCGGCGCCACGCTTCATCTGGAGCACCGGGTATGGGAAGGTTTTCGAGGGACCTGAGAGCCTCCTCTTTTATTCCCGCGAGTATACTAGGTGTGACCATATCCGGAACCATCACCCTACCGCTCCTTCCATTTCGAGTTGAATCAGTCGGTTCAATTCCACCGCGTATTCCATCGGCAACTCCCGGGCAAATTCCTCTATAAATCCATTTACGATGAGAAACATTGCGTCTTCTCTCCCTATACCTCGACTCATCAGGTAGAACAGAGCCTCTTCACTTATCTTTCCCACACTGGCCTCATGGGCTACATTTACCCTACTGTTCTCCTCTACATCGATGGTCGGATAGGTATCGGAACGGGAAAAATTATCAAGGAGAAGAGCATCACACTGCACATTGGAAGTCGCGTCGTAAGCCCCGGGTTTTACCTTCACCAACCCCCGGTAGGAGCTTCTTCCGCCTCTGTGGGATATCGATTTGGCCGTGATGCTTGAATTAGTATGGGGAGCCCCGTGAATAATCTTGGCCCCCGCGTCCTGGCGTTGATTCTCGCTCGCATAACCGATGGACACGACCTTTGCCGAAGCACCCGGACCATCGAGGAGTACCGCAGGATACTTCATAGTGGTTCTTGCACCAAGGTTCCCGTCCATCCATTCAACAACGGCGTTCTTGTGTGCCACCGCCCTCTGGGTCACCAGGTTCAACACGTTGTTTGACCAGTTCTGTATGGTGGTATATCTCAGATACGCCTCTTCCATCGCGAACAACTCAATAACCCCCGTATGGAAGGACTGCCGTGAATAAACCGGAGCGGTACAGCCCTCGATATAGTGAACCGAAGCTCCCCGGTCGGCGATGATCATGGTACGCTCAAACTGGCCCATACTCTCGGCGTTGATCCTGAAATATGCCTGTAAGGGGATTTCTATCTTTACTCCGGGGGGTACGTAAATAAAGCTCCCGCCGGACCATGCCGCCGAGTTGAGAGCCGCAAATTTATTGTCCCGCGGGGGAACAAGGGTGGCGAAGTATCTTCGAAAAAGCCCTTCATGTTCCTTTAATCCCCGATCGATGTCGAGAAAAATCACGCCCTGTGCTTCCAGCTCCTCCTGCATGTGATGGTACACCACTTCGGACTCAAATTGTGCGCTCGCTCCGGCCAGGAACTTTCGCTCCGCTTCTGGAACACCGAGTTTGTCGAAGGTATCCTTAATATGGGAAGGAACATCATCCCAATCGTTGTACTGTTTATCCGTTGCCCTGGCGTAGTAGTAAAGATCATCGTAATTTATGTTTTCAAAGACCGATCGGTCCATCCAGGGGGGATCGGGCATTTTCTGAAATACATCCAGTGCCCGGAGGCGAAAATCGAGCATCCAGTCGGGTTCATCCTTCATTCGTGAAATATCAGTGATAACATCGGAGTTCAGGCCTTTCCGTGAATCTTTCATATACGCGTCCCCGGCCTTGAACCCATAGAGTTCATTGTAGTCCGAGTTAATACGACTCAGATGCTCGTGTTGTGTATTTCCCATGCTTAGGTTCCCCCTTCCTTAACGGTGAACCCCTGATCCGAAACCCTCGGCAGGGATGGAACGACTTAACTCGACATCGCCACTCCGCACGATTTTACCATCCTGCATAATATGAACTTTATCCGGCCGTATGTACTCAAGGACCCGCTCGTAGTGGGTGATAATGAGCAAGGACCGTTCCCGGTCTCCGGAATCCGCGATGTTCCGGAAGAGCAGCTTGAGGGCATCAATATCCAGGCCTGAATCGGTCTCATCGAGAATCGCAAGTCTCGGTTTCAGGAGATTGAGCTGCAATACTTCCATCCTCTTTTTTTCACCCCCCGAAAAACCTTCGTTGAGAGAACGTCCCAGAAAGGATCGGGGTATCTGCAGTTCCTCCATGATTCCACGAAGCTCCTTCTGAAACTCCCGCACACTGATCTCTATTCCCCGGTAGGCTTCCGTGGCCTTTTTCAAAAATGTGGCCACCGGCAGTCCTGAAATGGCGAGGGGGTACTGGAAAGCGAGGAACAAACCCTCCCGGGCCCGTTCGTCCGGAGCCATTGGCAGGAGATCACGCCCATTGAAGCTGATGCTCCCACCGGTCACCTTGTGGTGTGGATGCCCCATGAGGACATTTGCCAGGCTAGACTTGCCCGAACCATTGGTTCCCATCAGGATGTGGGTTTCCCCGGCAGGTATATCAAGGTTGAGACCCTTCAGGATCTCCTTCTCTTCCTCTTCCGCCTTACTAAACACATTGGATGAGAGATTTCGAATCATCAATAGAGACATATTACACTCCGGAATATCTTGTTTATTTTATACTAAAATACTAGGTTTTAAATAAAAAGCAAAGCCTTTCACCAATACTTTTTCAAATCTCCATGACCTCCTGTGGTATGGACTGTTCCCCGGGACCTCCGGCTATACGTCTATGCCAAAAACACTTCGTATCAACACCCCGATGAGAAAGGAGAAAAAAGCCACCCCCAGGCTGATGGCGGCCATCTCCAGGAAACGTCCGCTGAAGGGGTAATCCTTCGCCACGGAGATATAGAAGGTAAAGATAAGGATAATCAACAGACCCGCCACCAGGGTAGCCGCAAGCGCGATCTGGTAAGAGGGAATCAGGAAAAAGGGAAGCACCAGCAGGACAACCGTACCGATATAGGCTATTCCGGTGTAGAGGGAAGAACGCAATGCCCGGCTGTGTTCGCCCTCCGATTTTTTTGAAAGGTATTCCGACGCGGCCATGGAGAGGGAGGCGGCTATTCCTGTGATAAGCCCGACCATCGCGATGAGGCGGGTATTCTGCAACGCGAAAGAGAGGCCGGCCAGGGTCCCGGTCAATTCGACCAGGGCATCGTTCAGCCCCAACACCACCGAACCGACATAGGAAAGGCTCTCCTCTTCAATGATATTGATGAGGGCCTTTTCGTGGGAATCTTCATCGTTGATGATGCTTCGGGCTTGAGGTATGGTTTCTTCAATCTTCTGATAGTTGATCTGGGCCTTTTCTTCTCCCAGCTCCATCAGCTTTACACCGAAGGTGAGCCCGAAGAGCCTGGAAACAGAGAGGTAGAACCAGATTTTGAGACGGTAGGGCTTCACTTCGGCCTTGGTATACCCTTTCCAGAATTCATAATGGGTGAATTCTTCCTTCGCGATTTTCTCCAGGGTTACCTGATTTCGCCGATCCTGCTCTCTTATGGCCAGTTTGCGGTAGATTATATGTTCTGTAACTTCATTTTTCTGGGCTTTCAGAAGATCATCACGGATATCGTCAATATTTCGCACCGTATCACCCCTTATTAGCTTTTTTTTTTGAATTCGTCCATTAGAAGTCCCTCTCTAATAGTCCCTCTTTAATATATGAGAGGAGGGTAAAACGATCAACAGGTTTCTCGAGTATTCCCACAACATTCCAGAGGAAAGCCGCCGATCCTGGGTTTTCAATCTACTCAATTAGTGCAAAGACACAGCCCCCGTAAAGGTTTTTCGGAATCTCTTGCGACAACTAATTTATAAATATAATATGGGAGCAAGGAGACTGAATATGGGAAAAAAAATAGTCCTGGGAGTCGATCACGGAGCCCTCGATCTGAAGCAGATTCTGGTTTCCCACCTTCAGGGCCGCGGGTTTGAAGTGAAAGACATGGGAGTCTTTACCAACGACTCAGTGGATTACCCCGACAAGGCGGTAGAAACGGTCAGGGAGTTTAAGCGAGGAGAGTACGAATGTGGGATTGTCTGCTGCGGTACGGGCATTGGAGTATCAGTGAGCGCCAACAAACACAGGGGAATCATCTGCGCCCTTCCCCAGAACAGTTTCGCCGCTCGTATGGCGAAGGAACACAACAACGCCAATTTTATCGCCTTTGGAGGTCGGATCGATTACCAGGAACCGGTGGAGAAAATCCTCGATGCCTACCTGGACGCAAATTTCGCGGGGGGACGACACTCTCGAAGGGTTGAAAAAATGCTGGATCTAGACAATTCGGAGAATTTAAACACATGAGTTGAAATTTTTTCCGTGGGTGCATTGATCTATTTTTTTAAAATTAAAATTTCGACCCTATATTGAGATTCTTTCAAACTGATAATTTTGAAAGAATCTCACCTTTTTTTGAATCAGTGGTACAAAAAACCTCCTCATATTAAGTGAACCCGAAGTAATGAACTATAGGTATGGAGGTACCCCTGATGCGAAAGCGACTTATCCCCTTCCCCTTTGTGGAGATTCTTATCCTTCTTCTTCCCCCGCTCTTTACCGGCTGCGCGGGGCTCAAACCGCTGGAGAGAACCACGACCATGACCCCGCCCACGGCTGTCATATCCCCTGATACTCGAAACTTTCTCAGACCTGACTCCTATTCCGCCGCGCATTCCTTCTACTGCGGTGTGTTGATCCCCCTGGACCTCACCTCTTTTCTCCCCCTGTCGGAGAAATTCAGGATCCTCAAGGCGGTATTCAGTCGCGGTGATGGGCAAGAACGAAGCAGATCTGTGGATATTCGTGTTCCCGGGTACTTTACCCGTGGGGACCTCATTATCAGAAGTGTGTATCACCCCGAACCGCCTCGGCTGCACTGGCTGAGTAATGCCGTGTACTCACCCCTGACCGGCGGAGCGCTGAGGGGCAGGGGAGAATTTCTTTCCAAAGATACCCAACCCGGAAACATCTCCGATATGGTATTTCTGCACGAAGGTTTCGCGGTGAGAATCACGGAGATCCACACCGTGGATAGGGAGACCCTCTACCAAAGAAAACGGGAATACAACAACCTCGCGGACCTCTACCTTCATGACGGACGACCTGAAAATGATCACACCATCCTCCCCCTCCTTCGACAGGCCTTTCAGGAGGCCCCATCACCCCTCCACAGGGTTGTCGTCGAATTGACGGGCATACAGTACCTGACCTCCCGCGGGAAGTACGAGGAGGCGAAGGACCGTCTCAGGAGGCTTGTTCCGCTACTCCCAACTTTGCAGGGGGAGTTGAAGAATTTTTTCCGCTACACCTATGAGGAATATGCGTTAACCCGCAGCCTCGATGAACAGAACCTCGAAGATCTGATAGAGTTTAAGGACTTTCTCTATTCAGAAAAAGGGGGCGAGCACCAGAGGGATAATACGGAAACCGATGTACCCTTTTCTGGAGAATCTGAGTTTTAAACAGCCGGTCCCTGGTCATTTCAAATACTTACTGCATGTCGTCTTGTGAATAAGAAATAAATAAGTTATTTTTAAGATCATGGACAACATTGAGAAGTTCCTTCAAAGTCCGGATGTTATTCGGCATTATGACCTTCTGAGTTCACTCGGCATTCTTGACCGACTCTCACACTGTAGAAGCCGGATCCGCAATCTTGAAGAGCTTCTCTCGAAGGCAGTGGAGATCTTCAATATGGACACTACCGAGGATCTGGTCGATTACGTAATCTCGACTATCGTTGATCGGTTTGTACCCGGCTACCTCCAGTTCACCTTCAGGTCCCATGGCCGAAACGAGACTCTGATGAACATCTGCTATGAAAATCTACAAAAGGCCGATTCACCGGCCCCTATCACCTCGCTGGAGCCGTTTGAAAACTTTTTCTACGCCTACCCCGGAACCATCAGTTTTACCCTCTTTGAGTATTCCGTGGAAGACCCCGATATCGCCGCTATGCTCAAGCCCCTGGATCCGGAAATTGTTGTCCCGATCATGGGGCCACATGATTTTTATGGTATGTTCATTATCGGGAAAAAAGTTCTCCAGGGGGAATACAGCGATGAAGAGGTTATTTATCTGGACCGACTGATGCATTTCATGTCCATAAGCTTTCAAAACTCCCAGCATTCCCACAATAATATGACCGATTTCAAGACACAGCTCTACAACCATTCTTTTTTTCAGAGACGACTGACGGAAGAGCTCGCCAAAGTGAACAGATACGGGAGCACTGTTTCCGTGATGGTTCTCGACATCGATTATTTTAAACAGTTGAATGATCTCTACGGACACCTGGCCGGGGACAAAGTCCTATTTCGTATCGCCAGAATTCTCGAAAAAAGCCTGCGTCGCGAGGATGTGGTTGCCCGTTTCGGTGGCGAAGAATTTGTTATTCTTCTCCCTGAAAGCACGAAGGAGTCCGCTTTTTATGTTGCCGAAAGAATACGGAGTGAAATCGCCGAGGCGGAGGTACCGTACCTGGACAATATCCTGAAAACCACCGTTAGTATCGGAGTGAACTACGTGGATACCGTACGCCTCGACACCGCCGAGAGTGTCCTCAAGCAGACCAATAAGGCCCTAAATGTCTCAAAATCGGAAGGAAGAAACCGTGTCACCTACCATAGGCCGGGTTTGCTGTTCAAGGTAAACCACGATTTTTTCGGAACATCCACGGTACCTGCGGCACAAAAAAAAGAATCCTGATTGGAGGGTATGGGGGAAGTCAACAACCACCTGCAGAGCAGGTGGTTTGTGGGCAGCGTCTCATAGGGGCTTACGGTGCTGCAAAAGCCACCACTTTATAGAACCCTTAAGGCAAAGCCTAACTGTGACCACCACCAAAGGTGGTGGCTTTTGCTTTAGTTAAAAGGGGAAAAGCGTAATCCAATCAGGGTCGATTTTTTTAGTCACCTCGCCCTCCTCTATTGAATAAAATTTTTTCATCCCGTACATTAGAATTTATACTTATCAAAAAGGGCTGAATGGGAGCAGGATGGAATGGAAGAAAAAGAAGTCTCGGTAAACTTTATTGAACGGGTAATACGGGAAGATCTTCGCACCGACAAACACGGTGGTCGAGTGGTGACCCGGTTCCCTCCGGAACCCAACGGATACCTTCATATAGGTCACGCGAAATCCATCTGTCTCAATTTCGGTCTCGCTGAG
>CAZJIN010000129.1:0-6962 GCA_964545955.1 uncultured Sediminispirochaeta sp. | reverse complement strand
CTCTCAATCCTTGGCCTGCTCCCGAAGACCAGCTCCAGGGTTTCGGGTGAAGCGATACTGGATCTCGACGGATCTCCTGTTGATCTACTGTCGATCGGTCGGGACGAGCTCAACAGAATTCGTGGTAACCATGTCAGCATTGTCTTCCAGGACGCCCTGCGTTCGCTGAATCCCGTCACCACCGTGGGCGAGCAGATAAGCGAGTCCCTTATGCGTCATCTCGGATATTCGAAACGACAGGCGAAGACCCGGGGAATCGAGCTGCTGGAACATGTCGGTATTTCGCAACCGGACAAAAGGTACAATTCATACCCCCATCAGTTTTCAGGCGGAATGCGTCAGCGGGCGATGATCGCCATCGCCATCGCCTGTGAACCGGAGATTCTGATTGCCGACGAACCCACCACCGCTCTGGATGTGACCATTCAGACCCAGATCATCGAGCTTACCCGGCGACTTCAGGACGAGATGGGGATGACCGTGATCTGGATAACCCACGATCTGGGAGTTGTAGCCGGTATTGCCGAAAGGGTGATGGTGATGTACGCGGGGGCACCCGTGGAGTTGGCCCCCGTGGAAGAACTCTATGAAAATCCCCAGCATCCCTATACCGAAGGTCTTCTCGGCGCGATTCCCGATGTGGGTGAGACTGAATCGAAACGTCTGGTCAGCATCGGCGGAGCACCCCCCGATCTGTTTCAGGCGCCCCGGCACTGCCAGTTTGCCTGGCGTTGCCCGTATGTCTTCGATCGATGTTGGAAGGAGATTCCCGCACCGGTGAACCTGGGGGACGGTCATTTTACCAGCTGTTTTTATGATATGAAAAAAAAGCAAGCCAGGATGAAGGAATAGAAGCGTGGGAAAAAACAGCAGTGCGACGACAAAAACGGAGACCCTCATACGCGTAGAGGGGATCACCAAACACTTCGACCTGAAACGCAGTTTCGTGTCCCTCGGAAAGTCCCCCGTGGTGAAGGCCGTGGATGGGATCAGTTTTTCCATAAACCAGGGTGAGACCCTGGGCCTGGTAGGTGAGAGCGGTTGCGGGAAATCCACCCTCGGCAGGGTGATTCTCAGGCTTTATGAACCGACGGCGGGTTCCATTGTTTACCAGGATACGGAGATCACCTCCCTCCATGCGGAGGAACTTCGACGCTTTCGTACGAAAATGCAGATTGTTTTCCAGGATTCCTACTCATCTCTCAACCCCCGCCACCGGATAGGGGAAATCATCGCCGAGCCGATGACGATCCACACCGAAATGACGCCCCTCCAGCTCAGGGACCGCATCAGGGAACTGCTCGAGCTGGTGGGCCTGCAAATATCCCACGCCGAACGTTTTCCCCATGAGTTTTCCGGCGGCCAGCGGCAGCGAATCAACATCGCCCGGGCCCTGGCGCTCTACCCGAACTTCATCGTCTGTGACGAACCGATTTCCGCCCTCGATGTATCTATTCAGGCGCAGGTGGTCAATCTACTCCAGGACCTGCAGAAAAAACTCGGTATCACCTATCTTTTTATCGCTCACGATCTCAGTATGGTCCAGCACATCTCCGATCGAATCGCGGTGATGTACCTGGGCAAAATGATGGAGCTCACCACCGGCAGGGATCTTTTTCTCGAGCCCCTCCATCCCTACACCCAGTCGCTGATATCGGCGATCCCGATTCCCGATCCGAAGAGGGAAAAAGGCCGAACCCACGTTGTCCTCGAAGGCGAGGTTCCCAGTCCTGTCAATCCTCCCACGGGTTGTATCTTTCACACCCGCTGTCCCGTGGCTGATGAAAGATGCGCCCGGGAGCTTCCCGAGTACCGCGAAATCAAACAGGGCCACTTCGTTTCCTGCCATTACGCCGGCGAGCGCAGCGTGTGAATACCGGCAGAGGTTTGGCTGCCGATCAGCCCGATTACCGGGGAAACCTCCATTGCTCTGACCCGATTGACAAAAACCCCATTTTGGGGAGAAAATGCGATTGCACTTATTCTCTGAAGCAGGAGGTAGTATGTCAAAGATTGTGGGAGCCCTCTCAGGTAGTTTTTTTAACTGAAGCTGCGGAGGAGATCCCTTCCAACCGGCGCTGAGCTAAACCCGCGCGCGGTCCCGAAGTCCTCTGTATTTCACTTCGAAATCAAAAGAGGAACATTTTCACATGAATACTTACCCACAGGTTTTTCCACTGGAAAAAATAGGCTGGTCCACTAAATGGTCCGGAAAATTTGAAGAATTTCAGAATTTATCTAAAAAAAGTGGTCCCGGAAGAGGGCCCGAAAACGAACCCCAAAACGGATCTGAAAACGAAGCCCAAAACGAACCAGAAGACGGTGATCTCATGCCCGGACGGGTCATTGGTCTGCATCACGACATTTTTGAGGTTCAAACTGCCTCCGGTTCAAGGGTATGCACCCCCACGGGCAGTTTCAGGCTCAAAACCGAGCTCTGGCCTGTGGTGGGCGACTGGGTCGTCGTGGTCCCCGCGGACCATGATTCCGGGGTGATTTCCGGGGTCCTGTCCCGGAGCTCCACCCTGAGCCGCGGTGCCGCAGGCGGGAGCAGCGGCACCCAGGTCCTGGCTGCCAATGTGGACTACGTTTTCGTGGTAAGCGGAATGGACCGGGACTTCAATCCGCGGCGTATCGAGCGCTACCTCACTATCGCCTGGAACAGTGGAGCCGTACCGGTGTTGGTACTGAACAAGGTCGATATCGTGGATGATCCCGCTTCCTTTCTAGAGAGGGCGGAAGCCGTTGCTCCAGGGGTGGACCTGGTGATGATCAGCGCCCTGCAGCAGGCGGGAACGGACGAGGTCAGGGCTTTCCTGGAAGGCGGGGCAACCGCGGTCCTGGTGGGATCTTCCGGCTCTGGAAAATCCACCCTCACGAATGCCCTTCTCGGAGAAGCAGCCCGTCCCACAACGGATGTGCGGGAGGGAGACCAAAGGGGACGCCACACTACTACCGACCGGCGTCTGTTTCTGATACCGGAAGGAGGTGTCGTCATCGACACCCCGGGGCTCAGGGAGGTTGGAGTCCTGGGGGACGAAGCGGGCCTGGAAGCCGGATTTCCCGAGATTGCCGAACTGGCGGTACAGTGCCGGTTCGCCGACTGCAGCCACGAGCACGAACCGGGCTGCGCTGTCCTGGCGGCCTTGAAAGCCGGGGAAATCCATAGGGAGCGCTACGAATCCTACCTCAAGCAGCGGAAGGAGCTCGCCTATATGGAGGATCGACAGGAGGCTCTCCGCCGCAAGGAGGAGTGGCAAAAATCAATCTCGAAGGAGATCCGGCGCTTCTACAAAGACCGTAGGTGAACAGGTAAAAGGCCCTGCACCTGCGTGCAAAAAAACACTGCACACCTGAAGAATTTAAGAATTCTTCAGGGAAATAGAGTAGAGGCATTGAAAGGGGTGGAATAAGAAAAATCTCTGCTGATACCGCTATTCGAAGGTCCAGACATTTTAGCACTTCCGCAGACCTTCCTTCCGCCGATTCAACTCTTCCTGATCGTCAGCAGCAAGCCCAGAAAAACCGACAGCACCACGGCGAAAAGGACCCGCAGTTCCTCGGGCAGGAGAAAGGTGACGGTGTGGGCGGGGATCCAGAACAGGGGTATCGTTTTTTTATAAACAAAACCCCACATCCGCTCCCAGTTGATCGCCTGAAAGAGGGGCAGCAGCGGTTGTCCGGCAATCGGAAAGCGTCCCACGTTCCGGGCGATATGCAGGTCCGTGAGGTGGTGGGTCATCATCATGATCGGGGCGAAGATGAGGTTCATGAAAAAAGAGATGGAGAAGGCGTTCAGTAGCCGCATCCCCACCCCCGGATTTTCCAGACCCTGAAAAAAAGTACCCGTTACGCCCTTCGAAAAAATCCCGAAGGCAATCCAGATGAAGACCCCGAGGACACCCCAGACAATCGCCTTCGGCAGAAGTCCGAACTCCGCAGGGAGGTAAAGGCCCCGCTGCAGCCGCGCCACCAGCATCTCGCCGAAGGTGGCGAGGAGGGCAAACTTGAGAAAGGAGAGCAGGGCGGGCGACGCGGCGTACCACCGCGTGTAGGCCCCGTAACTCCTCGGATAGATAAATATGAAGGCCACGGCAGCAAGGAAGATGAGCGCGAGAAGGTCACTACACTTAAATTTTTTCATTTAGACGCTCCGGGGGAAGGGCTCCCTTATTTATACAACGCCTTTCACGGTCTGTAAAGTTTGTAGACTGTCCCGAAGCTTATTGCTCCGGTTTTCTGAGATCACGGAGCCGGCGGATATATACGATACTCCTGCGACTCTCTTCGTAAACATCTTTGTGGGAACAACGTATGTGATGGAAGCGAAGGTAACTGAAGCTATGGCTGATACGAGTAGTTACAATATACCCGGATGTGGTTCTACACCCCTTGAGGTTCACAGGGTTAAGGTGTAAGTTGAACAACTTTACAGACAGAGGATAAAACTATGGAATTCGATTTTGAAAACATTCCCAAGGAACTTCGTTACAAACTGCTTTGCGCGTACGTATCTCCGCGACCGATTGCCCTCATCACTACCATCTCATCCGAAGGTGTGGGGAATACCGCGCCGATGAGTTTTTTTAATGTATTTGGGGATGATCCCCCCATCCTTATCGTCGGCATCAGGGGAAGGGACGACGGTCAGGACAAAGACACCACGAGGAATATAAAGGAAACGGGGGAGTTTGTCATTCACATGGTGGACCACTCAATGGCGGATGATATGATTACCTGTTCGGTTGAGTTTCCCCCCGGAGAAGATGAGCTCCAGCATACGAATTTCACCACTGTGCCCTGTGCAAAGGTGAAACCTCCCCGAATACTGGAAGCTCCCGCGGCATTTGAGTGCCGGTTAGTGAAGACAATAGAGTATGAGGGGAGAAGTATTGTGATGGGAGAGGTTGTCTATTCCTGGATTAAGGATAGTTGTATCGATGAAGGCAGTCTCTATGTGAACAGCGACTCCTATAGACCCCTGGCAAGACTACATGGTGATTTCTATTTGTCCTGTGAGAAGGAAAACCTGTTTGAGATCTACAAACCTTCCTACGAAGAATGGATGGAAAAAAAGAAAGCGAACTTGGTATAGAAGGATTCGGTACATATCGCGTTTGCAAGTGGGAATAAAAGCAAGGACCGCTTTCCCGGCAGCGGAGCAATGAAAGGGTATTTATTCGTCCAACCACCCTCTATTTCTATTTTTCGAGGAATTTCACCGCCGTGCCGTAGACCATGACCTCCGCGGCGCCCTGCATGATGTTGCTGGTGGAGTAACGGATGTTTACGATAGCGTCGGCTTCCAGAGCGGTAGCCTCGTCGACCATCCGTTTGCTTGCAAGGGCGCGGGCTTCGTTGATCATGTCGCTGTAGGCGACGATTTCCCCTCCCACAATCATCTTGAAAGCGGAAAGAATATCTTTGCCCAGATGTTTCGATCGTATCGAGGAGCCCTTCACCACGGAAAGTGTCTCCAGTTCCCTGCCGGTGATATAATCAGTATTTACCAAGATCATCTTTGTCTTCTTCCTCCATCTCTTTTTTTCGCTCCACGAGCACGTACAGCATAGTCACCGCTATCGCGGCGATTGCCACCCCGATAAGGACCTTGAGGAAACCCGGGATCGGAAGGATAAAAAAAAGCGTCGCATATCCCGCCGAAACAGCCACGGCTACCAGGCCGAAAAAAATCGGAGCTATGAGTCTTCTGTCCATGGAGGGATTCTACAGGCAAAGCGAAAACGTGGAAAGCCCCTTCACAGGCTTTTACAGGCTTTTCACGTGTCTGTATAGCAATTCTGATTTTAGAAGTCTATGAGAATTCTAAAATCAGAATTTGCCTCAAACCCTTAGAAAATATGGCAATTGGCTCATCGGTTGGAGGCATTTTCAGTATGGGAAATTTTTCACATTTTCCATACTGAATTGCTGGTGTCTGTACAGAAAGAGCGTATCAAGGAGTGACCGGCGGTGCAGGGGATCGTCTTGAAAGAAAAAAAGGTGGGACTTGCAGCTACAGTCACTGCTGCCGAAACCCGGAACTTCCGAATCCGCGGAGCGGGCGATGTCCCGTGCAAGGGGGCATTCCAGGTCGTGGAGGGTACGGATGGGAAAAGCCTTTGTGGAGGAGGCGGCGCGGCTCAGGTGGTCGATGTGCCAATGAAGGGTTTTTCGTGTGCGCAGGTGGCGGGCAATTCGTTGTTCGAGGTTAGCCTTCGCGCTCCCCACGTAGATGTACCAGCCGGGCTGCAGAACGGGTGAACCGATACGGGGTACGGGTATATTGAGGGCTTCCTTCAGACGGATCACCAGGAGGTATACTCCCCTGTTTTGTTGGGCCAGCATCGCGGGGATTTCAGTCTCCACCGGGACCTCTCTGTTCACCACTCGTACAGACCCGTCAGTGGCCGTGTTGACCGACACCGCGCGGACCGGAAGGAGGGATGCCGCGCGGTGAAGGGTTCTGCAAAACAGAGGGTCGGTGTGGGGGTTGGGCATGAAACGTCGGGTGTCTTCATGGGAGAGCACGAAGAGAACCTCCGCATCGTATCCCTGAGACGACAGGTTGATCAACTCATCGATGTGGCGGCTTCCCCGCGCCGTGGGGGTGTCGGGGAACATTGCCAGACCGTGTTCCATGAGGCTGCAGGATTTTACCTCCACCAGGAGGTCCGGATTTCCCCGGACCAGGAAATCGAAGCGGGAATGACCTATGGTTTTTTCGGGAATAATACTCCTGCCCGGATGGAAGCCGGGCAGAACCAGTCGCCTGGCGATGTCGTTCGCCTTAGAGGAATAGAGGAAAATAATTTTTTTCCGGTAATTCACGGCGACCACGGTACAATCGGTACTACGCTCCGGTTTAGTGTGGCGTTCTATCAGCAGCGCTTGACCGGGGAGGAGAAACTCTGTGAGCTTGCCCGGGTTCCGACAATGGGCCCGCAGCAGGTTCCCCTGGC
>CAZJIN010000128.1:0-6963 GCA_964545955.1 uncultured Sediminispirochaeta sp. | reverse complement strand
TGAGAATGAGCCGACCTACTGACCCGGCCCCGGCCTTTGACCCCGATCCCCCTGAAAAGATCCCCTTCGCCCGACCTTCCATCGGAGAAGAGGAGGAACAGGCGGTCCTGGAGGTACTGAGAAGTGGATGGCTGACTACGGCGGGACAGGCGAGGTCTTTCGAGAAGGAGTTCGCCGCCTACACCGGTGCAGCCCATGCGACATCTTTGAATTCCGCCACCGCGGGGCTTCATCTCGCCCTCGAAGCCTTCGGAGTAGGCCCGGGGGACCGTGTGATCACCACCCCGTACACCTTCACTGCTACCGCCGAAGTTATCCGCTATCTCAACGCGGATCCCCTTTTTGTCGACATAGACCCGGAAACCATGACCATCGACCCCGATGCGGTGGAATCCGCTCTGCGGGACAACCACAATGTGAAAGCCGTGATCCCTGTCCATCTCGGAGGACATCCCTGCAGGATGGACCGCATTATGGAATCCGCGAGGAAGCACGGCGCATCGGTAGTGGAAGACACGGCCCACGCCTTTCCCGTACGCACCGAAGCCGGCTTCCTCGGATGCATTGGCGACGCAGGGGTCTACAGCTTCTACGCCACCAAGACCATTACCACGGGGGAAGGCGGAATGGTGGTGACCGAAAACGGTGAACTCGCACGAAGATTCGAAGTGATGCGACTTCACGGTATCGATCGCGAAGTATGGAACAGGTATACGGACCACAACGCCTCATGGCGCTACGACGTGGTAGCCGCCGGGTACAAATACAACCTCCCCGACCTGGCCGCCGCAATCGGCCGGATCCAACTAAAAAAGGCTGAATCCTTCCTCCGGCGACGTCGGGAGATCGCGGAGGAGTACCTCCGGGGACTCGGTGAATGTGATTTCCTGCGTCTACCCTCCGCACCATCAGAACACGGGTGGCACCTTTTTATACCAAGGCTCCGAGATGGAATGCTGAAGATAGACAGGGACGAGTTCATCACCCTCCTGCAGAAAGCGGGAATCGGTGTCTCGGTTCATTATATTCCCCTGCACATTATGACCTATTACCGTATCCGATACGGGTACCGGCCGGAGGACTATCCCAATAGCCTTGCCGCGTACCGGGGCGCGTTCAGTTTGCCCATCTACCCGGATATGCGAGACGATCAGGTCCGACGCGTCATCGACACGGTGATTTCTCTGGGAAAAAAGAACCGTGTGGAGGCCTTCAGTGGAGCATGAACCCCGTCCGTTCATCGATGAATTCACCGGTCCGGAGATGCTGCACGTTGAGATTCTCCGTTCGGATATACCTCGAGGAAGAATTGAGGCGATCGATACCGGGGGTATTCCAGAAAAAATCACCATACTCACCGCGAAGGACATACCGGGAATCAACAGGGTGACCGCCTTCGATGAGGAGATGCCCCTTCTGAGTGACGGTACTATCAACTACGAGGGGGAACCGCTCCTCCTCATTGCCGGTGGTGACATCGACCTGGTCAGGGAAGCGAAGCGGAAGATAAAAATATCCTATGAAACAGATTTTTCCCTCCTCGCCTTCGAGCCAAGCACACCGGATCAGGTTGTAGACTCGATAAACCTCAGGAGGGGACCGGAAAAACAGAGTTTCGGCGATTCATCCCGGATCGTTGAGGCCCGATACCGCACCTCCATCGAAACTCATACCAACCGTGCTCCCCTCGGCGCTTATGTGGAACCGAAGGGAAATATTTTCATACTGTACACTCCCACCCACTGGCCGGAACATACCGTTTCCACCGTGGCGGAAGTACTCAATATAAAAAAGTCCTCCCTCAAGCTGGTGCAGCTCAACCCTAGTCCGGCGTATGGTGAAAAAATCATCTTCCCCTCTCTCCTTTGCGCTATGGCGGCACTGATCGCATCGAAGACCGGTCAAGCCGCGAGGTTGCTGCTCTCACCCCAGGAGGTGGAGCAATACACCACCAGAAAATCACCCGTGGACGTACAAAGGACCTCCGTTCTGGATGAAACAGGGACGATAATTTCTGAGGATGTGCACCTTCGTTTCGATGTCGGGGCATATCCTCTGTTCACACGAGAGATGCTCCGGAGAGCTCTAATCGCCGCGGGTAGTTATTACCTGATTCCCCACTTTTCCATCACCGCCGAGGCGATACGCACCAGCGCACCTCCAATGAATCTCTACCGTGGACTCGGGGTCTCCCAGAGTCTCTTTGCCACGGAGGTGCACTTTTCCAGACTCGCGGAGTTTTCCCAGCTTAATCCCGGGGATTGGAAAAAAAGATATGCCGTCGATCGAAAAATTATTACCGGCGCCCATGTCCCCTCGATGCCCCTTGATACGCTTTTGGACATAGTGATCAAAAAATCCGACTTCTACCGCAAGCATTCAGCCTACGAATTGACCCGAAAGAGGAGAACAGCCGTCAAAGTCTCTCGGAGACCCCTGCGCGGAATTGGTATCTCCGCGGGATTCACCGGAAACGGCTTTACCGAAAAACAGGGAAACTGGGGTATCACCGCGGTTCTCGATCGGAAGGACCAGCTGACCATTAAATGCGGTACCGTAAGTATCCCCGGTGCAATTCGTGAAATCTGGAAGCGGAAAGCCGGGGAAATTCTCGGGATTCCTCTGGATTCCGTTGAAATCGCCCGTGACGATAGCGAATCCCTGCCCGACTCCGGCCCGATGATGTTAGCCCTGCCGATAAGCGTATATACACTCCTGGTTGAGAAGTGTTGTACCTATATTCGCGCTCAGCGATTTCACAAGCCCCTTCCGATTGAGGTGCACCGCACTATTCCCAAGCGACGAAAAACGTTGTGGGACAGTGAAAAACTCCAGGGGCTGCCTTTTCAGAGCTTTTCCTGGGGTGCGGTGGTCACCGAAGTTGAACTGGACCCCCTGACACTGGTTCCGGATGTTCGGGGAGTGTGGGCCTCCTTCGATTGCGGCTTGATCTACGACAATGCCTACGCGATATCCATTGCCGAAGGGGGGATCAGTGAAGCCCTGGCCTGGGCGTTGGGTGAGGAAAAACTGACTCCTCGGTATTATCAGGACTACACAATCGAATCAAGGGAACAGCTGAATCTCAAACTCCCACCGATCTCGGTCTCATTCATAAACCAGACCAACGGGATACCCGGTGGAATAAATGAAATCGCCGAATCCCTGGTACCGGCGAGCTTCGTGACCGCCCTCAGTCAGGCTACAGGGGTCTACTTTGACTGCATCCCTTTGATTTCCGAAACAATACACAGCTACCTGGAGGAACCGCTATGAGGGTATCCTTCACCCTGAATGGAAGAAGAATCGATACCGAGGTACCCGCGGAGATGCGTCTGGTGGACCTGCTCCACGATCATTTCGAGATTAGAAGCCTTCACCCCTCCTGCTACGGGGGAGAGTGCGGAAACTGTGCTGTTCTATTCAATGGAGAATTGACCTATTCCTGTATTCTCCCCGCCTCGTCGGCCCAGGACAGCAATATTTTCACCTTTGAAGGGATTTCCCGCCTGCCGGACTACGAGGATATTCTAGAAGGTTTTCGAATAGAAAAATCCTACCCCTGCGCCTATTGTCTGCCCTCGAAGGTAGTCATCACCCAGTCGATTCTGGAAAGCACCCTCGACCCGGCCAGTGAAGAAGTCCTTGAAATCCTGGCGGGGACCTACTGCCCCTGCACCAACTTTCTGAATTTGACAAAGGGCATACTGCGTGCGGCAACGATTCGAAGGACACGTCTTCATGGCCGATAAAAAGATATTTCTCCCAAAATCTTTCAGTGAACTTCTCAGAATCTACCGCGACTATCCCTCGGCTTTTCTTTTAGCAGGGGGGACCGCTGTCAGCAGGGAACACAGAGGTTCGGGTATGATTCACCTCCCGGATATCGTAATTCACATCGACAGGATCCCCGAACTCAAGAGAATAAGCCGAAGCGAAAGGTATTTCGAACTGGGAGCGGGAGTTCCCATCAGCAGACTTCTGAAGGTCGGTCAGCATGTCCTGCCCAAGGTCCTGACCCACGCCATGCGCAAAATAGCACATCCGGCGATCAGAAATCACGGAACCCTTGGGGGCAACCTCAGTCACCGGCCCCGGAGGCTGAACACCTACGGCCCCCTTACCATTCTCGACGCGCGACTTGAACTCAGAAGTCTTGGAAAAAGCCGTTGGATATCGGTGCACAGACTCTATTCAAAAACCGGCGAATTCACCCTTGAACCGGGTGAGATCATCAGCAGGATCCGAGTCCCCTTTGTGGACTGGAATATGCAATTTTTTCAAAAAATCGGAGATCCCTTCGTCAAACCCAAGACATCCCTCACCTTCAGCGCGTTGTCGGATATTAAAAAGGGTGAAATCACCCATTTCAGAGCGGCTTTTAGCTTCCTGGGCAAATCTGTCCTTCAGGACCGGGAACTCGAAACGATGATTATCGGAAAAAAGGTGCCCCTGAACGAAAAAAACAGGACCGAAGCCCACGATCTTTTCCGTACCGCTCTCATGGACCTGCCGGGGGACGTAACGATTTTCCAGAAACAACGGGCCCTTAGGCTTTTGCAGTGGTACCTGAGCGCCTTGCACAATCCTCCGTCCGAACTATTGTAGATTTGCTATTTACAGGAAGCAAGCACCCCGGTATATTTTTCATAAGGAGCACTTCATGGCCGGTTTAGTCCATCTTCACAATCACACGGATTTTTCACTCCTCGACGGAGCCGCAAATATAAAGAAGCTTGTTAAAAAAGCCTCCGAGATGGGGATGAAACAACTCGCCATCACCGACCACGGGAATATGTTCGGCGCTCTAAAGTTCTACAAGGCCTGCAGGGAAGTCGGAATAAAGCCGATTATCGGCAATGAGTTTTATGTTGCCCCCGGTTCGAGAACTGAAAAGAGCGGTAGTGAGAATAAGAACCGTTATTATCACCTGGTGGTACTGGCAAAAAACGAAACCGGTTATAAAAACCTTCTCAAACTCTCTTCCCTCGCCTACACCGAAGGATTTTACTACAAACCGCGAATAGACGATGAATTGATAGAACGCTACTCCGATGGCCTCATCGCGTCGAGTGCCTGTCTGGCAGGGGAGATTCCGCGGCTCATATTGGACGGGAACACCGAGAAGGCGGCGCGGAAGGCCCTCTACTATCGTGATGTCTTTGGAGAGAACAACTTCTTTCTCGAACTTCAGGACCACGGGATCCCCGAACAGAAAACCGTCAATAAAGCACTGATCGAGATGTCCCGATCCACGGGAATTCCCCTTATCGCGACCAATGACATTCACTATATCAACCGTGAGGATGCCAACGCCCAGGATATCCTCATCTGTATCGGTACCAACAAGAAGAGAGATCAGATCGACCGTCTCAAATTCAACTCGGACCAGTTCTACCTGAAGAGTCAGGCGGAGATGGAGGAGCTTTTCGGCAATATCCCCGAAGCCCTTGAAAACACCCTTCGAATCGCGGAGAAGTGCAACCTAGAGATTCCCCTTCCCGGCCCGATCCTGCCCCACTATGAAATACCCGCCGAGTTCTCCTCCCTTGAAGAATACCTTGAGCATCTTACGATGACGGGTCTGAAAAAAAGGTACGCCACTGTCACGGAAGAACACCTTTCGCGGGCGAAGACCGAACTGAACATCATTCATTCCATGGGATTCGCCGGCTACTTTCTCATTGTCTGGGATTTTATTGATTTTGCAAAAAAGAAGGATATACCCGTCGGTCCGGGAAGAGGCTCCGGGGCAGGATCAATCGTAGCCTACGCCCTCGGGATCACAAATATCGAACCCCTCAAGTACAGCCTCCTGTTTGAGCGCTTTCTCAATCCCGAACGCGTTTCAATGCCCGACTTCGACATCGATTTCTGCTTCGAACGACGGGGGGAGGTGATAGACTATGTGACTGAAAAATACGGCAAGGAACGGGTCGGCCAGATTATCACCTTCGGTACCCTGAAACCAAGGGCTGTACTGAGGGACGTTGCCAGAGTACTGGACATCCCCTTCGGAGAATCGGACAGGATCGCGAAACTGGTTCCCGACGATCTCAAAATAACCATCGACAAGGCCCTGGAGGCCGAACCGAAACTCAAGGCCGTTGAAGAGGAGGGGGGCGTCTTTACGGAACTTATTCATACGGCCCGCACCCTCGAAGGGCTCTCCCGTCACGCATCTACCCACGCCGCGGGGGTCGTAATCGGTCGTGAACCACTTACCGAGTACGTCCCTCTCTATGTCGACGCCAAAACCGGTGCGGTTTCCACCCAATACACCATGGACCAGCTTGAAGAGTGCGGCCTGGTCAAGATGGATTTCCTGGGCCTCAAAACACTTACCCTCATAAAAAACACCGAACATCTCATCAGGGCCCGGGGAATAGATTTCAGCATTGAAAGAATCCCGGAAGACGACAGGGCGACTTTTGACCTCCTGGGGCAGGGCAAAAGCCTCGGGGTATTCCAGTTTGAAAGCAGCGGAATGCAGAATATCCTCAAACAGGCGAAACCCACATCCATCGAGGACCTGATCGCGTTGAACGCACTGTACCGACCGGGCCCCATGCAATACATCCCCCAGTTTATCGCAGCCAAAAACGGAAAGGAAGCCATTCGCTATCCCGATCCATCCCTGGAGGAGGTACTCAAACCAACCTACGGCGTCATCGTCTACCAGGAACAGGTGATGGAAGTCGCCCGGATTATTGGCGGGTTTTCCCTCGGTAAGGCGGATATCATGCGCCGTGCCATGGGAAAAAAGAAAGAAAAGGAGATGGAGAAGCTCAAGCTTGAGTTCCTCAACGGGGCTATGGAAAAGGGCCACTCCCGGGACCATGCCGAAGACATCTTCGAAATGCTCAAGCCCTTCTCACAATACGGTTTCAACAAGAGCCACGCCGCAGCCTACTCAGTGGTGGCCTATCAGACCGCTTACCTGAAGGCAAATTATCCCGCGGA
>CAZJIN010000127.1:0-6966 GCA_964545955.1 uncultured Sediminispirochaeta sp. | reverse complement strand
CCCGGGCAGGGTCAAGTGCTTGGGTATTCCGATGAGGAGCGGGCAGAGTACCTGAGGATCACACGTGGATGGATTGAGAAGGGGCCTTCCGGTGAATTATGGTGGAAAATGTTTTTGAAGACCCGGGACAAAAGCTTTGTATGTGAAGTCTCCGTAAATGACGCCGGAGTTCCGCAGAATATATATGTACGGGACAATGCCTCAGGGGAGTTCCTGGAGCGGAAGACTTTCTATTCCGACATGATGGAGGGTGAGGGTGAACCAACTGGGCAGGTTGGCCCGACCGGACAGAATGAACGGAGTGGAACCGGGGACACCGGCTGGTTTGACAGGATCCGGCGTGAAGAGTATCAGGCGAAGGTGACGCCCCTGTATGAGGGCCTGGAAATCGTCGGAGAGGAGGTGATCCAGGCGGGCGGGAGATGGGTGAGAGCTGTACGAATGCGCAGCGCGCCTTCTTCGGGAGGTGTGGTCCTGGAAGCCTGGTTTTCCCCGGATGTGAGCGGAAGGGTTCTGCGGATAGGCTTGAGCGGTGGACGGACTATCGTGGAAGCACGGGCTTTTGAAAAAATTGAACTGGAGTTATCCTTCCGATGAAGGAAGCTGGGGAAGGTAAATATCGATAGAGGTTCCCTTTTTGGGGGCTGAGTCGATTTGAATAAGTCCGCCGTATTGCTCTACAATCGCGTACACCGTAGAAAGCCCCATCCCGCTGCCTTTGCCGTCTTCTTTTGTTGTAAAAAAGGGTTCCATCGCCTTTTCCATCGTCTGCTCATCCATACCATGGCCGGAGTCCGAGACCTGGAGCTGAATATAGTTTCCCCGCGGGAGATTAGACTCTTGTACTATCACCGTCTCGGAGGGTTTGATCTCCCGGGTCTTAATGAGAAGGGTCCCTCCATTGGGCATCGCGTCGGCGCTGTTTATCACCAGGTTCAGGATGATCTGTTCTATCTGTGAGGGCATAGCCTGTATTATGTCGTTTTCTGCCTCAAGGCGGGTATGGAGGGTGATGGTGTCGGGTATCACCCTGGAAAAAATGTTTTTTGAATTTTCTATGATCGAATGAAGGTTGACCGGCTCCAGGGCGATGGTCTGGTTGTTGCTTATAGCCAGAAGTCTGCGGGTTAGATCCGCGCCGCTGTTCGTTGCCTCGGTGATGGTATTGATGATATTTGCTCCCTCCTCACTGATAGTGTCGGTATAGGGGAGGAGTTGAATGTGGCCCCTGATGGTGGTGAGTATGTTGTTAAAATCATGGGCGATCCCGCCGGCGAGACGTCCGACGGCTTCCATTTTTTGAGAATAGAAAACCTGTCGGTGGAGTCTCTGTTGCATAATACCGCTGATAATGGTGTCGCCTATCGTTCTGAGCAGAAAGAAGTTCTCATCCTTCCAGAGTACTTTCTTCTTTGTGGAATCAAAGCCCATGTACCCCTTCAACAGGCCGGTATGGATCAGCGGAACGATGGCCAGTGACTGGATTTCCTGTGCCGCGAGGATCTCCTTCTCCGGAGCCGCCTCAGGGGGTAGATCCTCCAGGCTCGCTATATTGACATTGTGACCTTCCTTCAGTTCCTGGATGATCCATGTAAATATTTCCACGGAAAGGTCCTTGAGGAGTTCAATCTGCGGGGTGACCCCGGGAGCGCACCATTCATGGGTATTGGTCATAGTCAGCCCGTCTTCGGAGAACTGGAAAAGATAACTCCGGTCGACATTCATGAAGCTTCCGACGGTCATCAGGGAATAGTCGATTGCCTCGTTCAGTTCCCTTCGGGAGGCGTTGATAAATTTCTGAGAAATATCGGCGATCAGTTTTTCGAGCTTAAGCCGGTACTCGACAAGTTCCTCTTTTTTTATGAAGGCATTGACATCGATAAAAGAGACTATACCGAAGACGGTACCGCGGATCAGGTTCATCCTCATCAGAGATGAAACCTTTTTTCCCTCTCTGGTGGTGAATTGCAGCTCACATTCTTCTCGAGGCTCCTTCGATTGTCTTTCACTTCGGTGACTGGTTTTGAGGCAATCTTCAATATCCACGGTTCGCACAAAAGAGGTCAGTGAGATTTTTCCCTCAAGTTCCTCTTTTTTATACCCCGAGAGCTGTTCAAATTCCCGGTTAGTCCCGATTATGGTATAGTCCCGGTCAATCACCGCGACGGCGTTCACAATGGAGTTTATTTTATCCCGGTAGTGACCTTTCATGTGCATACTTTAGGGTCTTTTGTCCCGACTATCAAGTACAAAGAGTAGCTTGCCCCTACAATACATGTGCCGGATTGAATCCTTCTCTTGATATCTGGTCGATGAATCGGCGGAGTTCTTCCTGAGAGAGGGTCCTGAAACGCACTTCTCCATCCCAACCGTCGCGCCCCGGTTTGCCATGATCTCCACGGAGTATGTTTGAACCGTCCGGGGAGCTTGAACGACCTGCTCCACCGGGTGTACCCCCATGTCCTCCATCGGCGAGGGGACGAAGATAGTTGAACAACTGCGGATCGGCGGCGAGCAGCTCTATATCCCCGCCGTTGCCTCCGTCTCCTCCGTCACCGCCGTCTCCGGGCGAGCCCGCGATGCCGGTAGTAGTTTCATCGGCCACCTCGTCATAATACTCTTTCCCGCTGCCGCCGTCACCGCCGGAACCCCCGCGGCCGCCTTCTCCGCCTCTCGTATCTAGGGTAATGGTTTTAAGATCCGTGAGAAAAAGCAGGTCCGTCTCCGGTTCATAGTAGAGAATTCGTTCCCGGTCCCCGTGAAGGTATTTCATTACCACCAGCCGTACGTCCCGGCCGTTGAGGCCTCTCTTGCCGTCGGCTCCGTCCTCTCCCGAAGCTCCCGTGACGGAAGTCACGGATTCTCCGGAGGCAGATGAACCTCTCTCCCCGCTTTCACCCGCTTCACCGTCGGCACCGCTGAAATCAAGAGTATCATAAGCCTCCCAATGAAGATCGAAGGTGTAAATGTGTGGAGGAAAGGGATTGTCCTCAACTTTGAGAACAAAGCCGTAAAGCGCTTCTCCGGGGGGATGAAAAGTATCGACGGAGGTCCGCGCCTTCACATTAAAACGGGCCTGCTCCACGATCTTCATGTGCCGGGGACCGTCGAATCGGAAATCCTTGTAGTTCGGGTTGAGGTAGCTCTCACCGGAGGTATCGGTCACCCGAAAGTCGAGGGAATAGATCGAATCGGGAAGCAGACGTTCCACCTCGTTTCCTTCGTTATCCTCGATCGACATCTCAATATCGGAGATCTTCATATCCTGCAGACTGGTAACGCAGGATATACACAGAAGGGCGCACAGGGGCAATAGCACACACAGGGTCACGATTTTCAGGACTACTATTTTTTTCATATTCCCACCTCCGGTAAATTAAATTTAACAGGAAACAGTAAAATTTTCCAGAGCGCACGGAGGGACGCTCCCTTTGGGCTTCCTGAAGCTTTCGTAACCTCCCGATCTTCATCGCTGGGGTCGAGGCTCCCCGAGGGGTGGTTGTTGACTGCGATCACCGCGGCGGCCCTGTCCTTGAGGGGGTCGGAGAAGAGTTCTCACAGAGAAGTATTCTTTTTCTATTAATTGAAATCGCTCAATTTTGGTGCTCTTTTTTTTAAAAATCTTAATTTTAACCTATCAGAGGAAGCAACATGCTTAGAACCGGAATTGTAACAGCAAGACTCATAGTTGTAAAAAACCAGCATGTATTGGCAAGGTCCTGGTCCATATCATAAATAGTTGGAGGAACCATAGCTATAAAAGCTACCGGCATTGATGAAAGTATAAGAAGAAACTTCAGAACAAGACCATTTTCAATATTTCCAAGACCAATAATATACGCGAGGCTGAAAACTACAGCAGGAACAAATACTGATTTGATAAGAATAAGAATCAAACTCGCAGGAATATAATTTTTCATTTTTCCGAACTTAATGGCAAGACCGATGGAAAATATCAGAAGAAATGAACCTGCAGGAACCATTATGTGATTAATTCGTGTAAAATAATCAGGTCTTTCAATTCCTGATAAATTAAGAATTGTTCCAAGGAGCAAAGCTGCGAGATTAATTGTGATAACAGGGTCGTTTATCACTTCCAGAAAAAAACTTTTTAAAGATTTGTCCTCTGTGTGATGAATACTGTGCTTTTTTGCAAATGGAAAACCTACAAGGAAATAAACAAATTTCTCAAACATCTGATAAAAAGCAACAAGAGCAAATCCTACTTCTCCGATAAGTATAAAAGCTATTAAACCTCCAAGTGATCCCATATTTACAAATCCGCCGACAATTGTATAAACGCCTCTCTGATCGCGGTTCATATTTAAAAATCCACTGATAATATATGATACAGTTCCTCCAAGAAGTATTACAAATATTCCGAATAACGGAAGAGAAAATATTTCTACATGTCTTAAAGGCGTAATCCATACACTGATGACAACTGTAAGCGGTATAACTACAGATAATGTTATAATCTGTAATGCTCTTCTCAGTTTTTTCATAGATACAGGAAGTGTAATTATTTTTTTATCAGCACTAACCTGGAAAAGATACCCGCTTATAAGACCGGCAAAAACTATTACAAGAGAAAAAAGCATTTTATTCATAAGAACCCTCCGGAAGTCTTCAAATATCTTAAGAAATATACCTCATAATCAGGGCTTATTGAATAGCATCAGCTGTACAAGCTCTACCCAGCGGTTCGTACCTTACCCGCGGGTGACCACCGGTAGCCGGAGGTACGCGTATTTTCCGCCTCCTGTATTCGTAAATCACCACAACCCAATCTGTAAATATTATTTGTGGAATAGTTACATTATGCTATAATTAAGTATCTTCTCAGATCGGCATCTTTGAAATTTTATTCTCAAGGAGGCCTAATATAAAGAAAGCAATTACTTTCCTTCTGATTTTTGTGTTTACTTGTACGTTGTGCTGGACTTGCAGAAACTCGAACAAGATCAGTGAAAAGGACTATGAAATCTTCGCCGGAACGTGGATGAATACCGAGTATGAATCGATTCTTGGAAACGTGAAGTATGAGGTAAATAGTGACGGAACTTTTATCAGTTTCGCTAAGATTTATCACATAGATGAAAATGTTTACAGAGAAGGCGTTTTTGAAATAGTAGAGAAGTGGAAAGATAAGGAAGGAAGTATTTTTTTTAAGACCATCACTTGGTATGGAAAAAAAGCAGAGGGAAAACCCGATTCTTACGAACTGGATAAAATTAGTGCAGACGGCTCAATTTGGGAATATGTCTTCTCTCGAAATGATTTTCCAGAAGCGCTTGATAAAAATGATTACAATTATGGGATTTACTACCGGCAGTAAATGTCTACACAGAGCTCCAAAATTGCTCCATTAATTAATAAAGAGTTCCCCTCCCCCACAGTAGAAGCGTATATTAAAACTAGTGACGTTTTGTTTCTTTACATAGAATGTGTAACAGCTGATTAGATGTTATCCCTGTCGTATTATTTCTTTCTTAAGTAGATTTTCTATAATCTCTACCCCCCCCGTGCTCGAGAAAACTGTAATGCCCGGTCCCGGTGAAAATAATGTGGTCGAGCAGGGGGATGCCCAGGAGGAGCCCCGCCTCCCTGAGCCGTTTCGTAACCTCCCGGTCTTCATCGCTGGGGTCGAGGTTCCCCGAGGGGTGGTTATGGGCGGTGATCACCGCGGCGGCGCGGTCCTGGAGGGGATCGGAGAAAACTTCTCTAGGATGGACGACGGTTTTATTGACCAATCCGATGGATACCACCCTGGTTTCGATTACCTCGTGGGCACCGTTGAGGCTGATGCTGAGAAAGTGCTCCTGCTTTCGATCGGCGAAGTGACGAATTACCGGAAGAACATCCTGGGGATAACGGATTCTCATCGCGGCGGGTCGGAAACGGCGACGCGCGAACTCCAGGGCCGCGCTGATCTGGGCTGCCTTGGCGGCACCGATGCCCGGGATACCCCTGATCATATCCACATCCACCCGTTCGCGGTCCATCCGGTCGAGGGTCTCAAGAAGTTTCTCCGCGATCTTCTCCACCCGGTTTCCCTTCACCCCCGAGCCTACGATCAGGGCGACCAGTTCCCGGTCGGGGAGGCGGACCGCGCCATGCATGAGCAACTTCTCGCGGGGGCGTGAAGCTGGGTCATACGCCGATATTTCCTGTACATTGTTCTGGTATCTCATACCTACAATGAGGGAGAAAAACGCCTCTCCGCTTCAAAATAATCAGTTTTATTACTCCACCGGGGAAAGTCCCTCTACAAAGTAGGGCATCACCATCATGGAGGTTCCGGAGGGGGCCTTCACTGTCCCGTAGTAGGCGTGAAGATACTCGATCTCCGGGGGGACCATCTCCATCGCGATAGTCTTCGCCGCGATCGGATCCAGGGTGTTCCCGGCCCCGTTGCCCAGGATACTCTCAAGCCACATTCCCGGTACTTTCCCGAGGGCTATTTTCCCCCAGCTGTTCACGTAGGAGTAGTCCACCAGTTCCACTTCGCCTGAGATTCCCGCCTCTTCCATGAGTGTGCTTAGGGCGGTCTCGTACCCGCCGACCTTGTCGACGAGTCCTCGCTCCAGGGCCTGTCCACCCGTCCATACACGACCGCCCGCAACCTCTTTCACCTCCTCCACAGGGATGCTTCGTCCCTCTCCGACCACCTGAAGAAAGCGGTCGTAGGAATGTTTGATGAAGTCGCGGATACGGGTCCTCTCATCCTCCGAAAGGGGGCGGTACATGGCGCCGAAATCGGCACGGGGTCCTTTACGGACCACCTCCCAGGTGATCTGGTGCTCCTCAAGAAGGTTGGCGAAGTTTGGAAAAATCGAAATCACGCCGATCGAGCCGGTGAGGGTAGCGGGGGATGCGACAATTCGGTCGGCGAAAGCGGAGATATAGTATCCTCCTGAGGCCGCGGCACCGGCCATCGAAACGATGAGGGGTTTTGCCTGTTCT
>CAZJIN010000126.1:0-6987 GCA_964545955.1 uncultured Sediminispirochaeta sp. | reverse complement strand
ATACCATTTTTAAAAATTTTAGTCAATCTCTTTTTTAGGAAAATAATATGGCGCATATAACCGTACCGGAAGCGGAAAAAATTCTGGACAAAGAGTTCCCCGTTCTCGACAAGGGCTTCGTGAGACTGGTGGATTACCTGGGGGGAGACGAAAGGATCGTACAGTCCGCGAGGGTATCCTATGGAGTCGGGACGAAGACCTATCGGGAGGACCGTGGTTTAATCAATTACCTCATGAGAAATGACCATACCTCGCCCTTTGAGCAGGTGGTGCTCACCTACCACATCAAAATGCCCCTGTTTGTGGCGCGGCAGTGGATCCGGCACCGGACCGCCCGGGTGAACGAAATCTCCGGCAGATACAGTGTGATGGAGGAGGAGTTCTACATCCCCGCGGGTGAGGATATTTCATTCCAAAGCGATGACAACAAACAGGGTCGAAGTGATGAAGAGCTCGATCCCAAAGAACAGATTCGGGTCCAAGGCGAGCTGGTGGGGCAGCAGAAGCGGGCGTACCAGGATTACCTTGCCCACCTGGATTTCGGGATGGCCAGGGAGCTGGCCAGGATCAATCTGCCCCTGAGTCTGTACACCCAGTGGTACTGGCAGATCGATCTCCACAACCTCTTTCGTTTTCTCAAACTCCGGATGGACGCCCACGCGCAGCTGGAGATTCGCAGGTACGCCGATGCGATTTTTGAGTCGGTGAAAAAAGTGGCCCCCCTCGCGACGGAAGCCTTTGAGGAGCATGTGCTGAGGGCTTCTACTTTTTCAAAGAGTGAGATAGAGGCCCTCAGGATGGTCTTGAGGGGGGAAGAAAATCCCCTCACGGGTAGGGTTCGGGAGAGGTTTGAAAAAAAATTAGAGAATTGATAGATGTAACTGAAAAATGGTTGCAAATACTTATCATAAGTAGTATAATCTTTGTCTATGAGCAAGCTTGCAAAACTGATTGCACGTTTCAAGTCACAGCCTTCTGATTTTACAATTGACGAGCTGAGACGCTTACTTCATGGTTTCGGCTATCTTGAGGATACAGGAGGCAGGACTTCAGGGAGTCGGCTTGCTTTTGTTCACAGCAAGACCGGGCATGTGGTTCGCCTTCATCGTCCGCACCCGACCGCTGTTTTGAAGCACTATCAGGTGAAGTACATTCTGGAGGAATTACGAGAGAGAGGGGAGGTGTGAGGAAGATGCGCAAGGATACTCTGGTCTACAAGGATTTTTTTGCCTCTGTTCATTTCAGCCCCGATGACGGAGTTTTTTTTGGAAAAATTGAGGGTATAGATGATCTTGTGACCTTCGAAGGAGAATCTGTGCAGGACCTCCGGGAGGCCTTTGAAAGTGCGGTGGACGACTACCTCGATATTTGCACCAGGAATGGGAAAGACCCGAAGAAGTCATACCGGGGTTCTTTCAACGTGAGGATAACTCCCGAGCTTCACAGAAGACTCGCGAGGGTCGCGGTGGAAACGGGGGTTTCACTGAACCAGTTGGTACAGAATGCAATTGAAGGTGAGGTCTGTGAGAAAGAGGCGGAATACGGGGTGGGACCGGGAGAAGGAACAGCCGAGGCCTGAAGGTTCTTTTTTCTGTGACTGCCCCGAGATAATTTGCCGAGCCCAATCAGAAGTTGTAGAGAGGGAGGCTTTCATGTATTCTTCAGGTCATGAGGGCTGTACTGAAGGTTTCCGCAACTATTATGTTTACCCTCCTCATGTTCATTCTTATTATTTCCGGGCCGGTTCTCATCGGGCGGGAGGGCGGCCGTGTGATTCTCGATCCCGGAGCCCCCTTTCGGGAGCTGGGGGTCTTTTTGCGGGATACCTTCGAGGGAACCGGTTTGGAGTATCGGGCTGGAAAGACCTGGTATTCCATGGCAGATACCCTCCCTGGATATTTCCTGCTCAGCTTGAGATTTATCCTGCCGGCCTCACTGATCAGCCTGATCCTGGGGGTGTCGATTGGTTTGAAGAGGGCTTTTCACCCGGGCGTGCTGTTCGGAAGGGTCCTGGATTTTCTGCATATCCTGCCCGATTTTATGACGGCTATTTTTCTTCAAATTTTCTCGATAGCCATCTACCAGACCTTCCATGTGCAGGTTGCTCGGTTGGCTTATCTTGACGCGGATCGACCGGCGTTTCTGCTTCCTATTCTCACGATGACCTTCACTGCGACAGTTTTCGTGGTGCGGGCGGTGGAAGGCTACGTCCATGGGGTAAAAGGGCAGGAGTATATTCTGTTCGCCCAGGCAAAGGGCTTGCCCGGATGGGTGCTCCTTGGGCGGCATTTAATGGTACCGGTCCTGTCCTTTTTCAGATCGGACCTGCACAGACTCCTGGCATTGATGGTGGGAAATTTGTTTATTATCGAGCGGATTTTTACCATTCCCGGTCTGACGGGTTTTGTGTTTTCCTATTCTTTTCAGAGGATGTACGATCCGGTGGCGAACGAGGTGGTGCATCTGACGCAGTTCAACGTGGCCTTCTGGGGTTTTCTGAGTATCGCCTTGCTCTACCTTCTGATTTATCTGGTTCTTGACTTGCTCCTGCGGGTGAGCACCCGGCTCTTGCAGGGGGCCTGGGGATGAGAGGCTTGAACAGGGTTTGGAGACTCAGGGGCTTGAACCCGGCACTGGTGACGGGGTTGCTTCTTCTGGGGGGGATGTTCTTTCTTGCTGCAGTAGGTCCGAAGTTTGCGCCTTATGAGCGGGATTTCAGTGACAACTTTATCTATGTGGACACGGAGGAGGGGCGGGAGATGTACGTGTCTCCGGTGAAGCCGATGGAGCTTTTTCCCCTCGGTTCGGACCCTTACGGACGGGACATTCTGAGTATTCTGATGTATGGAGCGCGGTACAGCGTTCTGACGACCCTGGTGGTGGCCATGTTTCGCGTGACAGGTGCGGCGGGGCTAGTAGTCCTGGCGGCGGCGCTCAGGTTTCGGGGAGGTTTTCCCGGTGTGCCCTCGGTGGGATTTTTGGTGAGACGCACTGGTGCTTCCCATGGCGTCGCTGCCGGCAGAAGGCGGGGTTTACGTGGGAGGGCGGAAAATCTGAAGGGCACAGGCGTGACCGTCGGCGGTGGAGGAGGTTTCCACGGAGCGGGCTTGAACGCGATTCCCCAGTTCATCATTCTCTATTTCATTCTGTACAGCATCAACTTCAATAGTCCCCTGACCGTGCCGGTGTTGACGGTGGTGCAGTGGGCCCTGCTGGTTGTATTCGGAGTACCGGGGCTGGTACCGTCTGTTTCGGCTTACGTGGAGCAGCTGGAGGGCATGGAGTTCGTAACCGCCGCCCGGGCGAACGGCGCGGGGGCGGGAAGGATTTTTTTCAGACATATCTTTCCCCACCTGAAGGAGAAATTGCTGCTCCTCTTCAGCCAGGAAACGGTGGCGGTGTTGACCTTGGTAGGGCAGCTGGGAATTTTCAACATCTTCATCGGCGGGACCCTTTTTACCCCCTATCCTGCCTTATATCACAGTATCACTTATGAATGGGCGGGGCTTGTCGGACAGTATCGCTACAAGCTTCAACCCGGGACCTGGTGGGTCCTGGTTTTTCCATTGTGCGGATTTGTTCTGTTGCTGTTGGGTTTTTACCTGACAAGCCGGGGGCTGGAGAGGAAGGTACGGGAAAAACACCACCGGGTGTCGTATTTGTGAATGGGGATTGAATAGAACAATACCGGCGTGCTGAAAGTCTCTGCTATTCCGGGTGGCAAGGACTATCCCGTATTCGGAAGCGGTGGCTGCTTTAATTGTCCGGCTGCACGTGCTTATCGTAGAGGTCTTCGAAGAAGCGCTTGTGTTTTGCCTCCTCCCCCGCGAGCATCTGAAAGGTACTGAGAATATCGGAATTGTCGGTCTGGTCCTGCATCTCCTCATAAAGAGCGTGGGAGCGGTCCTCGCGCTTGATGCCGATGATCAGAATGTCCTGGTAGGTCATGTCCTTTGCCGGCGTGGGTTCAACCAGGTAGGTGGAGGGGACAAATTTCGGTGCCGAGTGGCTTCGGATGGTTTCAAGACTGTGGTTTTTCAGCTTCTCCAGAATTTTCACGTGTCCCTCTTCCATGCCGCGGATCTCGGTGATGAGCTCCTTCTGGGGAGCGAAGCGGGCAATGTGTTCGAGTTCCAGGTAGAACTGTACGGCTTCTTTTTCCCTCTGTATTGCAAAATCAATCACCTGTTCAAAATTCGGTTCAGACATTATTGTTTCTCCTTTTTGAGGTAGTCGTCGATGCCACGGGCTGCCCGGTGGCCATCGGCGATAGCGCTGATGGCGTCTTTCATGCTGTTGGCAATATCTCCACCGGCGAAGGTCTTCGGGGCGCCGGTTTCGCCGCGGGGGCCGACCTTGCTCTTGTACTTCACGATTTCTATTTTATCTCCAAGGTCTTCAGGGATAAAGTCCAGACTGGTACCCTGACCGATGGCGGGGACGACCGTGTCGAATAGGTCGGTGTGAATTTTGTCTTCCTGGAGTATGGGTTTCGGCCGTCTGCCTTCACCCTGATCCTCCATTCGGGCTTCTCCCCACACGAAGGCCGCCTGTTCACCACGGTCTTCTACCCTGACGGGGATGGCCTGGGTTTTGAAGGTGACCCCTTCCTCTTTTGCCTCGGTGATTTCCTCTTCGTCGGCAGGCATATCGACTTCCCGCCGACGGTAGAGAATGGTCACGTCGCAGCCTAGGCGTCGGGCAGTACGGGCAGCGTCCATGGCTACGTTGCCGCCGCCGATTACAGCTACGGTTTTGCGGAGGTCCGGGGTCTGCCCCGCCGTAACGTCCTCGAGGATGGATATTCCCGAGATAACCCGGGGGTGATCCTCGCCGGCAACTCCGAGGGTGTAGGGATCGGGGAGACCGGTGGAAAAGAAGACCGCATCGTAGTCTCGGTAGACGTCTGTAAAGGAGGGGGGAGCTCCCGTGGGTGTTCCACCGGTGGCTTCCGGAGTTGAAGCGGTATGCGGTGCGGCGTTCTCCCCGGCTCTCACGGGGCTGTTGTAGCGGATGTCTACTCCCAGGGAGGCGATGAAGTCGATGTCCCTGTCCAGATCTTCATAGGGTAGTCGATACTCGGGGATTCCGTAGCGAAGCATTCCGCCTCCGTGGGGCTGGGCTTCGAAAACGGTCACTCGATAACCCATGAGCCGCAGGTAATAGGCGGCGGTGAGGCCGCCGGGGCCGGCGCCGATGATGGCGATGTGTTCTGAACGCTCCGGTTCTGCCGTGGTGGCGACGGCCCGGTAGTCCTGTCCCTCCGCCTGGTCGGCGATGTAGCGCTTGAGCCAGCGGATAGCGATGGGATCGCCGGTGTGGCCGACGGCGCAGACTTCCTCACAGCGGTGGGTACAGATGCGGCCGCAGCTGGCGGGGAAGGGGTTTGTTTCATACATGAGAGAGAGTCCGCCGGGGATGTCCTTTTCACGGATGCTGCGGATGTAGCCGGGGATGTCCATGTGGGCGGGACAGGTAGCCTCGCAGATACCGCATTCCACACAGCGGTCGGCTTCCTTTCGAGCCTCGTCCGCGGAATAGCCCTTCACCATTTCGATGAAGGAAGTGATGCGGGTCTCAGGTTTGAGCTCGGGCATTCCAACCCGGTCGGGATCGAGAAGGCGATACCCTTCGGCCCGGCGGTAGCCGAGCTCGTTGTGGTCCCAGGCTTTTTTATCCGCCCCAGGGACGAAGCGGAAGACTTCGGGGTCCGTATCGACCCAGATGTACTCGTTGCTCATGGTCAGCGAGCCGGTTGTGCAGATATCGACGCAGAGGGCGCACCAGCAGCAGCGGCCGTAATCGATTTGAGGGCGGAGGCCACTGTCCCTTCCGGTAGTTGAGATACCCTCAACAGGGACCATGTCGATGGCGGCGTTCTGGCAGATCATTTCACAGGTGCCGCAGCCGATGCAGGTGTCCATGTCGTTTTTATGAAAACCCCGGTACCTCGGGGCTCCCTGGCGTTCGTGAATGGGATCGATGACGGTGTAGGGTTTTTCCGCGACGCGGCGCCAGACCGACAGGGGGGAAAGTATATCTCTCAAACTCATGTGCTTACCTCTCGATTTCCGGTGGATAGGTGTGGAAGCTGACCATCAGGCCCGCAAGGTCGGCGATGTTCACGCCGACCCCGATGCTTTCCATCAGGGCAACGGCGTGGGTATAGCTTGGTCCTCTCACATAGACGCGACGGGGATATCCGCTTCCGTCGCTGACCAGGTAGTAGCCGTACTCGCCCCGGGTGCATTCCGCCCTGCGATAGGTCTGACCGGCGGGGATTTTCCAGTGGAGGGGATTGGGCAGTTGGGTATGGATCGGGCCCTCCCCGGGGATTCGGTCAAGGATCTGGCGAATCAGGGAAATAGACTGGTGCATCTCCTGGAAACGAACCCATGCCCGTTCGTAGGCGTCGGAGGCGCTGCCGGTGACCACTTCGAAGTCGAGCTGGTCGTAGAACAGGTAGGGCTGGTCTTTTCTCACGTCCCTGGTGATTCCCGCGGCCCGGGCATTGGGTCCGGTGATACCGAAACTGTCGATGATGTTGTGAGGGACAACCCCGAGCCCTTTCGCCCGCATCTTGAAGATGGCGTTGTGAAACATAGCGCTCTCGATGTCGTCCAGAAGTTTTTCCACTTTGGTAAGAACCGCCCGGGCACGATAGGTGAATCCTTCGGGCAGGTCGCCGCGGACGCCCCCGGGGATGATGTACATATGGTAAATACGGCCGCCGGACAGTTCCTCAAAGAGATCGAGAATGTAGTCCCGGTGGGTGATACCCCATTGTCCGATGGTGCCCATGCCGAAAGCGCCGGTCTGGCCGCCGATCCACTGGAGGAAACTGGTGAGCCGGGCCATTTCGAGGGTGAGGTTTCTGAGCCAGTCGGCTTTTTCCGGTACCTCGATCCCGGCAAGTTCCTCCACCGTGGCGGCGTAGAGATACTCGTTGAAGTCCGGCTCGGGAACGCAGATCCGGCAGACGATAGG
>CAZJIN010000125.1:0-7038 GCA_964545955.1 uncultured Sediminispirochaeta sp. | reverse complement strand
TCCCTCAACCATACCGTCCTGGATGGGTATCCATTCCGCCGTCGTAGTGAAGTAGCCCTCCATCATGTGGGAAAGGATGTCCGTGCAGGCATAGGCGGTGTACTGGATCGGGATACTCGTGGTGACGGTTGGATCCAGGAAGGAGACCCGGGGGAAAACGCTCGTTGAGCGGGTACTGAACTTTTCCAGGGTTTCATCGTTGGTCAGGACCGAGGCGGCGTTCATCTCCGAGGATGTCGCAGGCACTGTTTGAATCGCCAGGATCGGAAGGGCCTCAGTGGCCGATCTTTTTCGAATATAAAAATCCCACAAAGGCGGTTCGTATCGTGCTCCGATGGCGATCCCCTTGGACTCGTCGATCACGCTGCCACCGCCCACCGCGACGATCATGTCCACCCCGTGGTCCTTTGCAAGACTGACCCCCGCTTCGGCGTGGGAGAGAACCGGGTTGGGTTTCACCCCGGGGTGTTCTATTACCTCGACCCCCGATTCGGCGAGCTGCCGCGTCACGGTATCGTACACGCCGTTGCGCTTGATGCTGCCCCTGCCATAGACCAGGAGGGCTTTTCGGCCGTACCCGGTGGCTTCCTTTCCTAGGTCCTCGAGGACCCCCTTCCCGAACAATATCTTTGTAGGTATCTGTAGTTGAAAATTCTGCATCTTTTTTCTCCTGTTTTCATGTTCCCGGTGGATACACAACCTGTTTCGTGATCGTGCTTTTCCCTTTAAGTATTGTAACAGAATAGGAATGGTTGCTGAAAGGTTCACCCATCGTTTTTCCCGTATTTTCCGACGGACGGTAGAAGTATTGTTTTTTTTCAAATAATACATCAATATATATGTATGAAAACCATAACAATTAATGTATCAGAACCTGTTTATCTAAGTTTTCAGGAATATGCAAGGCGAAATGATCGAAGCACCTCAGAGCTCATCCGAGAGGCGATGAACCTGTACGAAGAGGAGAGGATCAGAAGCAGATCTTCACTTCGGGATCGACATGCGGTGTCGGTGGGCGAGGTACGGCGGCCTTTGTACGACAGAAGCGAAATGGCAGAGGAATTATTCAGTGACCCTGGGGATTGATACCACTTTTCTTGTGGAGGTTGAGGTCTTTGAGAATCTCTCGGTTTTTGTGCCGGGGGAAACCATAGCATGACCAACGAACAGATAAAGCAGAAGCTGCTGAATATCCAGGAGTGTGAGATTGATTTTTCCGTGGTGCAGTCCGGAAAAAAAAGCCGCCGGGTGAACGGCCTGTACAAGCCTGAAAGCCGGGAGATTGTATTGCACAACCGGAATTTTTCAAAGGACAACCTCCTGATCTACACGGCTATCCATGAATACGCCCACCACCTCCACTTCTGCTCCGACGCGCCTCCGAACAGCACGAGATCCCACACCCGGAGATTTCGCACTATTCTCCATACTCTCCTCAACGATGCGGAAAAAAAGGGGATCTACCGGGGCGTCCTCGAGACGGATCCCCGGTTTGCCGAGCTGACCGAACGAATCCGCGATACCTTCATCCTGCCTCACGGCAACCTGATGAAAGACTTCGGCCGTGTCCTGGTAGAGGCAGAGGGACTGTGCAGGGAGACGGGGGTGCGCTTCGAGGACTACATCGGCAGGGTTCTCAATCTCGACCGGTTGGAGGTGCGGCACGTCATGCAGGTTTCCCAATCGGACCTTCCATCTGAGATAGGTTACGCCAATATGAAGACCCTGGCGGGTGTCAGGGATGGAAACCTTCGGCAAGAAGCCCTGGAGAAGCTGCAAGCCGGTTATACCCAGGATATGCTGCGGGAGGAGGTCCTTTCAAAAAAAAAGAATGCCGGGCTCAAAGACCCGGCGGAAACTCTAAAAAAGGAACGGCAGCGCATCCTCAAGACCATTGATTCCCTCAAGACCCGTCTCGAAGAGATCGAAAAAAAAATGGCCGCCCTCAGCGATTCTAATGGTGGATAGTGCAATACACCATCCACCCTATCCGTTTTCAGCAGCCCTATCCGGTCGTAGTGACCTAAAGTCCTGGGAGTTACCCGATTGATTTTTGAAAAAAAATTAAATGTTGATGAAGGGGGTGTACTATCGTCTCTCCTGTTTTGGCTTGCTGCGATCGGTGGCTTCGGCTGTGAAGGGGTCCTCCGGCCAGAAGTGTTTGGGATAACGACCGCGCAGTTCCTTCCTTACCTCCGGGTAGGTGTGTCGCCAGAAGGAGCTTAGATCACGGGTTACCTGCACCGGGCGTCCGGAGGGGGAAAGTAGCTCAACTTCAACGGGTACACCTGCAACCTTGGGCGTAGTGGAGAGCCCGAAAAGCTGCTGAATGCGTGCGGCCAGAATGCATCGGTCTCCTTCGTAGCGCAAACGTCGCCGAGTCCCCGACGGTAGGGTCAGCTGTTCCGGAGCGAGTTCTTCCACTCTCCCCTGCAATTCCCACGGCAGCAGCAAGCGAAGCGCCTTGGCCAGGGGCAGATCTTTCAGGGAGTTTTGCTTCAGCCTGGAGGGCAGGAAGGGGGTGAGCCATTTTTCCAGTCCCGCCTGCAGGGCTTTATCGGATACATCCGGCCACTTTTCGCCCCGTACTTCCCGAAGATAGGCAATACGCCGACGGAGTTCCTCCGCTCCACGGCTCCAGGATAGTTTTGAAATTCCCTCTTGTTTTAACAGTTCCAGAAAGGCGGTCCCCGGACTGGACATCTCCGCCGGGCCGATCGGAGTGGTAGAGACCACGAGTCCCGATCCTGTTTTTCCCTGGGAGGTCCCGAGTATTCTGAGTCGCCGGGCTTTGAGAGCACCGGTCTCATCAATACTCAAGTATTCCTCCTCCCGGGCGTGTTCGTGAACAAAATTCCGTACTTCCTCTTCCGACAGGGCCGCGGCAAGGTAGATCAGTCCCTCCCTCTGCCCGCGGTGAAGGGCCGCGGCAACAATCCATTCGGGTGAGAACCCGCGATCCCCTTCAATCAGACGGGCTTCAGGACCGCTTGCCAGGCGGTACCTTCCCCCACCGGTACGACGGGCGATCCGATCAGGGTAAGCAGTCAGAAGAAGAGCGCCGGGAGAACTGGTTTTTGAGCTGGCATCGGCGGGGCTTGTTTCGACGAACTTCCGGTTTGACCCGCGTTTGCCCGGGTTATCTGTGCAGCCCTGATAGGCTACCAGGCCTTCGAGTCGTGCCGCCTCCTTCAGTACTCTTTCGGTAGCGCCCCGGGAGAGTTCCTGAGGGAAATTACCGGAATCAACCGGACTTCCAGGGGTTTTTCTGTTTCGGGCTGACTTAAGCAGCTCTATCCGTAGTTCCAGATTCGCCCCGTATAGTTCCCGTGCCTCCGGTCGCAACGGGTCGCCATGCTCAAGAATCGCCGCAATGAATGCCGTGGTGAGGGCCGCGGAGCCGGCTACCGTATCAGTTTTGGTGCCGGGTGAGGTGCCGGCCGCCTCGATCAACATCGCCGCGAGACGAGGCGCGACGGGCATACGGGCCATGGCCTCTCCTTTTTTTGTTGGGATTCTCTGATCGTCTAGGGCCTCGAGCTCCCGCAGCAGCTTCAGTGCCTCTGTCCGGCGTTCCTCCGCCGGGGGGTCCGGCCAGGGCAGAGTGCGTCCTTCGGTGTCGCCCCACACCGACAGGGTCAGGAACATCCCGGAGAGGTCGGCCTCCAGGATCTCCGGTGGATCGAAATCCACAAGACGTTCGTTCTGATCCCAGAGCCGTACTACCTTGCCCGGACCCAAACGCCCGGCCCGGCCAGCCCTCTGAGCGGCGGAGGCCGCACTGATGCGAACAGTATGAAGGCGGGAGAGTCCGGTATCCCCGTTCCAGGTGCTGCGGCGCCGCAAACCGGAATCTACTACACAGCTAATACCTTCGATGGTGAGGCTCGTTTCGGCGATATTGGTGGCAATCACAATCTTACGCCGTCCCTTCCCGGGGCGGGCGATAGCCCGGGCCTGTTCCCGTGGGCTCAAACGTCCGTAAAGGGGATGCACCTCCACCCCCTCGGGGAGGGAAGAGGATCGGAGTATTTCGGCGGCACGATGTATCTCCGCCTCTCCCGGTAGAAAAAAGAGGATGCTACCACCACTATCGGCTATCCGACGGTAGCACTCCTCCGCGCCGTGTTCTTCAATTCGGGTGCGGTGTCCGGTACGATCCCCCGGGAGGGGGCGGTAGTGAATTGAGAGTGGGTGAAGAGTGCCTTCAGCCCGTACCAAGGAAAAGATTTCGGTTGAAAACTGCTCCGTGTTCAGGGTAGCCGACATGACAAGGAGGCGCAGGTCGGGGCGAAAAACTTCGCGACACTGCCGGGCAAGGACGTAGGCCAGATCGGTAGCCAGGGATCGCTCGTGAAATTCATCAAGGATGACCGCGGCCGTATCTTCAGCTCCGGGGTCCTCCAGAAGGCGTCGAACAAAAATACCTTCGGTCATGACAATGATATCGGGTTTTCGCGGCACAAAGTGCTCGTAGCGGGTGATATATCCAACCTTCACGCGCCCTCCGCCGAGCTCGCCCAGACGGGCGGCCAGGGCCCGCACCGCGGGGCGCCGAGGCTGTAAAAGTAGAATCGTTCGTTCCCCCCGCCATTCCTCATTCAGTAGAAAAAAGGGTACCAGGCTAGACTTGCCGCTCCCCGGTGGTGCCTCAATAACCGGTATCAGCTGTTGTTCCAGGCTTTCCCGAATGGCCGGTTGAAGGGAGAGAACAGGGTACGAGGGCAGATGAATCTCATCGCTGTGCATAACAACCCCAGTGTACCCCACATATACACACTTTTTGAACTAAGTCAGAGGACGGAATCGGCGATTGGCTCTCCCGTTACTCGGCGATATCGTCGGTCAGATAGACCTCCACCGTGGTGGTTTCTCCCGGCCTGACCGTGAAGGGCTGTCCCGCGGGGACCTTTAGATCCGTCCCGAGACCTTCCCAAGGTTCAACGTAATACCAGCCGGAGCCTTCGTAAAAACCGCCTGCGTTGATGACCGTGAAGTTTCCGCTGAAGTCTATCCCCTCGACATCGAAGGGAACCGTCACTGTACCGCCTGTGCCCGGATCATCCCCCTCCAGGTAAAAAATATGGGAGTAGTTGACCGTGTCTTCGTCGTAGTCATCGCCTTCCTGCTCCTCCATGAGCCCGAAAAACTTCTTCACATCATCGATGGTATCGAAGCCGCCCATGTAGAGGAAGTAGTCTTTGTCCGCGGGGATCCCGTTTACTGCGAAGTCGGCCTCGTGATTTTCGCCGTCATAATCTACTTCGATGGCAAAGTAAGGGTTGCCGCTAAACTTCATGGTACCCCCCAGAGCCACATTGAGGAGTATCTCCTCGAGGCGGTCCTCTATCTGCTGTTCCGCGATCGGGTACAGGCCGCTACTGTTGAGGTAGTCGAGGGCCACCATCAGCTGGGTGACATCCTTCAGGGTTTCTTCGAAGCCGGAGTTGATGAGCAGTCCCGCCAGGACCACCGTATCTCCGGAGGGCAGCCCCCTGCTTGTCATGGACACGTCGAGACTGATTCCCTGTTCGCCCGTGGATACCGGAGCGAAGCATGATCCGAGGATCAACGTGATCGCCACTATGATCATGAGTAGCGGCAGAAGTCCTCCATGATGATATCCGGCTTTTTTTAACAGATTCTTCTGAACTGAAGTATTCTTTTTCATATTCCTGCTCCTCTACTCGAAGTGCACCGTTCCGCCTACGTTGCCGTATTTGAGAACATTGATGGACTTGCTATTTTCCAGGGGTGTCATAAAATCATCATCCAGGGTGACCGAGCGCGATAGTCCATCACCACCTAGAATTGCCTCACTTCCTGCCGACATGTTCCTGCCGATATTGAAGGGATTGGTGAACCGTACTGTACCATCGAAGGTCTCCAGATTGACCCCGTCATACATAAAGGAAGTCCCCTTTACCGCGGCGGTGGAGAGGGCGCTGCGCAATTTGAAGTTGTGTCTGAGCCCCTCTGAACTTTTCACCTCCGCCTGTATCCTTCCCACTTTCAGGTTGATATCGGTAGAGATCAGACCTTCTTTTTGTACCAGCTCCTCGATCCGCATTCTTGTCAAAGCAGTAACACGCAATACCGCCTCTTCTAACTCGATGTTCGCGCTGGAATTGAAGCCCGTTGAGATCTGGGCTCCCGTGGGTACCCGGTCTCCGACGGAGGCATTCCGCCATCCCTGTCCCGGAAGTCTGTATTCGACCTTACCCCTCACCGAGGTAAAGACCCCTTCTGTCGCATATACCATGGAAGTAAACAGCACCATGATAATCAGGAAGGTACATATTTTTCTTATCTGCATATCTTGCTCCTTCTCTATTCACGCATTAAAAGCGCGCCGATAGTTCAAAACGAAGCATGAGCTCCGCCTCCGCGGTTCTGTCCCATGCTGATCCCGGGACGAAGACCGCCCCCGTCAGGCCGGTCGAGAGATCTGATATGATGTCCCAGGTGAAGCCGGCCTCATATTCGGTACCGACAAACCATGAATCAGAAGTCTCATCAAGGTCCATCCAATCGGCATTCCACTCGTAGATCCGAAAATAGACTCGTCCTCCCAGGGACGGCCGAAGCCTTCCCATCATTGGGGAGCTTCCCTTCATGAAGGGTCGAAGTGAATACGAAAGCCCCGCGTGTAAAAGAGAATCGAGGGTAGGATCCACCACCAGGCCCAGACTTGGTTTGTTCATAGACCTGAATTTGCTCAAACCAAAGGGCATGTCGAATCCAATATCAATATCCTCCACCGGTGCGTCGGGTGTGGCTGCAAGTCCGTACAGGGAGAACCTGGAATCGAGCCAATCCTTCCGCAGGTAACGGGTGGTGAAACCGGTAAGCAGGGACAGCTTCTCCGTATCCTCCACCGAACTGATTTGTGAGCTACCCACAGTCAGAAATCCGTCGTGATACAGGTACCGTCCGAATTTATAGGACAAAAGAGTTCCCCAGTATTGACTGTCGATCGTCTCCTCTCCCGCTTCAGGATCCCGTAGATCGAATTGGCCAATGCCGAAGAATACCCAG